>NZ_JAIUMC010000014.1 GCF_022565775.1 Natronospirillum sp. | reverse complement strand
CAGGGATGACGTTTTTTGCGTGTCTGCGGTCAGTGCTCCCCGCCATCAGGCGGCATTGGCACCAGCTATTATTCGGCGCTCATTTTACGCATGCGTGGCCAAGGGCCACAGCCTACAATTGCGGTCTGTTGCCCGGGTCTCCGAAAGTCTGATAGTGAATTTCACGCACCTCCGGAAGGGACCACCTCAGGTTCCCAAACCCCGGCCACCGTCATCGAGGTAACCGCCAACAGGCCGGCGTTCAGGGCAGGTCTGCCTGCGCGATGACGGCGATGCCGTGGCCGCCCTGCTCCAGTTCGACCCAGGTCATGGGCAGCGTTGGGAAGGCCTGTTCCAGGGCGGCGGCGCTGTTGCCGACTTCGATGAACAGCAGCCCACCCGGATTCAGGTGCTGCCGGGCCTGCTGCAGCAGGCGCCGGGTCAGGTCCAGCCCGTCTGTGCCGGACCCGAGAGCCTGTGCCGGTTCACGGTGGTACTCAACCGGCATGTCCGCCAGATCTTCCGCGTCCACATAGGGTGGGTTTGCCAGAATCAGGTCATAGGTTTGGCCGGCCAGCGCATCGAAGCCATCGGATTCCAGGGCTCTGACCCGGCCGCCTACCTGATGGCGCGCTATGTTTTTTCTGGCGACCTGCAACGCAGAGTCGCTGATGTCGACCAGATCCACCAGAGCGCCCGGGAACTCATGTGCGGCAGCAATGCCGATGCAACCGGAGCCGGTACACATGTCCAGAATGCGTTCTGGCGCCTGCTCCAGCCAGGGCGCACAGTGGTCGGCCAGTATCTCGGCAAAAGGCGAGCGCGGGATCAGCACATCAGGTGTCACGGTGTAGGCCCTGCCTGCAAACCAGGCTTCACCGGTGATATAAGGCAGCGGCAGCCGGTCTTCGACGCGTTTCTGCAACCAGCGCGCGATCTGATGCTTCTCCGATGGCACCAGACGCAGATGCAACAACTCAGGCCCGCTGTCGAGAGGCTGCGCCACTGCAGACAACACCAGGAAGGTGGCTTCGTCCCAGGCATTGTCGGAACCGTGCCCGAAGTATAGTTGATGGCGGGTCATGGCACTGCTGCACCAGCGGATGAAATCGCCGATGGTGTGCAGGGTCAGATACTCTTCCGGGGCATGCCAGGTTTCTGCTCTTGCATGCAGTGCACTTTCTTCCGGTGTCATGGCTGGCCTACTGATTTTCCTGATATTGCGGGGGCAGAACAACCGTTACCCGGCTGCCAAGTCCGACTCTAGGGGCCAGATAGCCGACGCTCTCCACTCTCACCCGATCGGAATCGATACCCTCGTCTACCCACGTATCAAGAAACCTTTCGGCTTGCTGTCGACCCGAATCGATGGCCTGCTGGGTATTCATGCTGTAGTCATGGCCCACCAATACCAACTCCCAGTCGGGCTGATTGTCCAGTACTTCGGCCCAGACCTGAGCCGGGAAGGCTGACGCCAGAATGGCTTCACCGGCCCTCAGGTCGCTGGCCAACCGACCAGCAGGATTGGTGCGCACCGCCTCCAGCCAGTAGACATAGTTGAGCTGGGTACCCCGACGCACGGCGTACAGCACCCGAATATCGTCTCCGACGGTGCCAGTACTATAGTGCTGGTGGCGATTGAGGCCATAAAGAATGGACTCATTGAAGACCTCATTGGCCCAGTGCTGGCTGGTACCGCAACTGTTGCCTTCACAGTGGAATATTTCCTGATAGCCGTCGTTCTCCTTCCAGGACCGACGGACCTGTTCGAACACGTCCGCCTGATCATGCGCGCGGTCTATTTCGATGACCTGCCACCGACTGAACAGAACATCGACACGCTCTGCATCGTCGGGGGCGAAGTCACGTTCGATACGGCGCAATGCGCTGCGCACCCACCAGTAACGATGGGGTTCTTCGATAGCCCCCTCACTGCGCAGCCGATTGGGCTGAAAGTCGCGCAGTGCCTCTTGTCCAAGGTCGGCCTGCGCGGACGCAGCCAACAATACCATGACCAATAGAGCGATCACTCTGGGCATCGATCGCATGCACACTTCCTCCTGATAATTAACGGCACACCAGAATTGGTGCCTTCAGCCATTCGGCCCCGTTTCACTCACTGTCCATCAGTTGTCTTATTGTCTGCCACAGGGCCGGCGTCTGTGATTCCATATGGAAATGGTGGCCCCCTGGCCACCACTGGATACGCACGGCCGGCCAGTTCGGTTGCCATTCGCGCACCCGCTGCGGGTCGAACAGACCCTGCTCTCCCAGTATAACGTGCCAGGGGCAGTCGATCATATGACCCAGAGCAATCACCTGGTCGGTCGTGGGGCGCATGACAGAGCCGTGGCGTACCCGGGGGTCCAGGCGGAAGCACCAGCCTTCCGTTGTCTGCTTTGCACCCCGCCTGACCAGTGCCTCGTTGGCCTGTGCGGTAGCCGGGCTGCCAAAGCGCATGCGGCGCCGAGTGGCATGTGCCAGATCGGGCGAGGGTTGGCTGCCCGGCAGTCCGCGACTCTGCTCTCCCAGCACCTTGGCCAGGCGGCTGACCTGAGCCTCGGCGTCAACGTCGAACGACTGACCCAACATATCGAGTGTCAGCAACCCGCATGTCAGATCCGGTCGGGCCACCGCCAGTTGTGTCATCACCATGGCCCCCATTGAGTGGCCACATAACCAGTTAGGGCCAGGGCGCGATTCCAGCCAGCCTGCCAGCAAGGGTATAAAATCCCACAGATTGTAAAACTGAGACGGTGGTAAATGATCCGAAAGGCCATGCCCGGGAAGGTCTACCGCAATCAGTTGCCAGCCGGCGGGCCCCATCTGCTCCAGCGCAGCGCCAAGCGCCTGGAAGCTGGCGGCATTGTCCTGCCAGCCATGAGCACAGATCAATGTGCGCTCGCCAGGCGCCGCGGGGTCTCCCCATTGGCAACCCGCCAGTGTTACGCCCAGTACCCTGTGTGTCCACTCAACCACTGTCAGTCCCCGTGTCCGCCTCGACCTCGCCCACGTCAAGCAGGCCGAGCAACTGTTCGGCGCTGGCCTGCGGATGTTCCAGCGGAAACAAATGGCCGCCCCTTGCTTCATGCACGGGAATGCCCAACCGTTGGCGCATCAGGTGAACATGGTGTGGCCGGACCAGGTCAGTATCTTCGCCAATCACCACACTCAGCCCCGGATGATGATGGCGGTATCGGCGCACCCAGTTGGTGGGATAAGTGCGGAATATCTCCGCTTCCACTTCGGGCCGATAGCGCAGCGTCCAGCCCGTTTGCGGTGTTTCACCGATATCGCTTGCTGGCTCTGTAGCCGGCAGTTGTTCGAGCACTGCCTTGATGTAGTCCCAAAGAACACTGTCGGGAAAACGCGCAAAGAGCGCACGCTGACGCATATAGTCAAAGGCATCCTGACGGCTGGCCCATTCACTGCGGCGGCGAGAAGCCCGCCCGGCCGGGGTGAAACGATCGCGCCAGGGCGAGCGTTTCAGCAGGGCAAAAAAAGTCGCCTCCCAGAAGGTAATCAGTGGGACATCCAGCAGTGTTACCGACTGAAACAGTTCCGGGCGGCGCAGCGAGGACATAAACATCAGCCCGCCCCCCAGCGAGTGTCCGATGCCCAGGACAGGTCTTCCTGAGCGCTTTACCGCAGCTTCCACATCATGCAACAGATGGTCGCACAGGTAGAACCAGTTGTCGGTCACCGGGTAATCCGGATGGTGGCCAATGAAATCAGTGCAACTGACATCTGCAACAGCCTGCAGAGGGGCCAGAAACTGCCGGTAGCTGCCAATGGGAAACCCATTGGCATGCGCAAAATGCAGTGGTGGTCTTTCTAGAGCCATTGCAGCGTCATGCAGCCGGGCAGCAGGGCCTCTCCGTCCAGTCGGGCCAGGCTGCCGGTACCGAAACCGACCTCGAACTCCGGCGCTCCGGTCAGGCTGGCTGTCAGTCGGGTAACCAGAGGATTGTGAGTGACCAGCAGCAGATCGGGCCCCTGCAAAAGCTCCAGTTGCGCCAGCGTATCGTCCAGCCGCGCATCCGGAGTCAGCCAAAGAGCGGCCTGCTGCCCGCTTACAGCAACATGGTTCATTACGATCTGTGCCGACTCGGTCGTTCTCACATAGGGGCTGTGGTAGAGCATCAGGCCCTGTTTGGGCAGTTGATTGGCGGCGCGGCGAATCTGCTGTACGCCCCGGTCTGTGAGGCGGCGCATTTCATCATGCGCCCCGCCAAACTCTGCCTCGCCATGACGCAGGCAATACAGTGTGCTCAAGTCCGGCTTTCTCCGTCTCCGTCAGTGGACGCGGGCCAGTCATTGAACGGAAAAGGTTTGTATTCACTCTGGAAGGTCAGATAGTCCCCACATTGACGGGCGAACTGAACCACACTGCCACTGACCCGCAACAAATCAGGCTGCTTCTCGCTGCGCACCAGCACGAACACGAACTGGACGACGGCAAAGATGCCCACCAGCACCCAGGCGAGGCGGCTGAACAGCCAGAAAAGGATCATGTACAGCACGCGGAAAAGGACATATTCCCACTTGCCTCGATTGTTATCAGCCATCAGGGGTTCTCCGCATCAAATATGAATTCCACATCACTGGCACGCTCTCCCAGCATAAGGCGCTGGGCGACCACGTCAACATCCTGATTGTCATGAACCACGGCATACAGGCCTTCCACCAGTGGCATGTACACACCCAGCTCATCGGCTTTCTCTTTTACCACGCGCAGTGTATTGACGCCCTCTGCGGTTTCTCCCAGTTGCTTGACGGCCTGCTTGAGCGAATAGCCCTGTCCGATCGCCTGCCCGATGCGAAAGTTGCGGCTCAATGGAGAGGTACAGGTCACTACCAGATCGCCGACTCCGGCCAGACCGATAAAGGTCAGCGGGTTGGCGCCCAGTTTGGCCGCAAACCGGCTCATCTCTGCCAGGCTGCGGGTCAGCAACAGGGCGCGCGAATTCTCTCCCATGCCCAGGGCGGCCGCCATGCCACTGGCAATGGCATAGATGTTCTTCAGCGCCCCGGCCAGTTCCACACCGTACACATCCGGATTGGTATAGACCCGAAAGGTCCGGTCGGACAAGAGATCATGGACCTGATTGCGCAACGCTTCCGACTGGGACGCCACAACGGTGCCGGCCAGATGACCCTGGGCAATTTCCTTGGCCAGATTGGGACCACTGATGACCCCGATGGGGTGCTGCGGCACCAGTTCCTTGAGGACCTCACTCATCAACTTGAAGCCTTCCGGCTCGATCCCCTTGGTCAGGCTGACAAGGGCAGTGTCCGGCCCCAGATGGGGCACTGCGCTGGACACCACGACGCGAAACGCCTTGCTGGGCACGGCGACAAAGACAATGGCGGCGTCATGCACCGCAGCCGGCAGATCATTGGTCGGGGTCAGACGTTCATGAAGCGGGTATTTGGGTACATAACGGGTGTTGATGCCTGTTTCCAGAATGTCCTGCAGCTGCTTCTCACTGCGCATCCAGAGACTGACACTGGCACCGCGAGTCGCGGCGATATTGGCCACCACAGTACCAAAGCTGCCTCCGCCCAGGACGGCGATTTTCATGAAGCGAATTCTCCTTTTACCAGATGTTGAACAGAACGAAGGCTGCTGCGTCAGCAGCCACCCTGTTCGAGGGCACAGACCAGGTCACGAAACCTGGCTTCATTCTGCTCACTGAGGGACATCAGCACCCGATGGGCTTCCAGGACCCGTTCGCGTACTTCGGATTCGGTGCAGTCCAGGGCTTCGACAGCCTGCGTTGGGGTGCCGGTCATGGTGCCCTGCTCCATCATGATGTAGACGTCTTTCTCGAAACCCATGCTGACCAGAACGCGGTGGATATCCGGCGACCCGTACACCAGCAGTGGCACAAAGCCCATGGTCTTCTGTACATGAATGCTGAGCTTGGCCAGCATGCCGAGGCTGGTACTGTCGATGCCGTCCGTTTCGGTCAGATCCACCACCACCTGCTGATAATTGCCTGCAGCCAGCACCTTCTGGATACACCGTTCAAGCGTCGTCGACAGCGTCAGGCGCACGTCGCCGATCAGTTTCAGCACGTAGGTGGTATCGGTCTCGGCGTCCAGTATCTGGCCTTGCTTCATGATTTGTTGTTCCAGTGCGTTACAGCCATTACAGTCATATCGTCTGGCGCTTCGGTCACATCATCCATGCCCATGGCGGCACAGATCTCGGGTATCCGGAAGCGGGATTCGGTTACCACCTGCTGCCAGTGCAGCTCTTTTTCACCCAGGTTGCGTCCATCCCGGGTCTCCAGCAGCCCGTCAGAACAGAATGCCAGAGCCGCATAATCAGTGTAGTCGACGTCATGCTCGCTGTAGGTCGCTTTCTCGAAAAGACCGAGCGGTGAGCTTGGTTCTTCGAGCGACTGCACATGGCCATCCATCTCGAGCACCGGATACGGGAAATGAGCCGCGTTGGCATAAACATAGTATTTCTGTCGGGTATCAAGAATGCCAATAAACAGGGTCGCATGCTTGCCTATCTGACTGCGCAGCAACTCCTGATTCAGTTGGTGCAGAATACTGGCCGGGTGCTCAATGTGATCCGATATGCCATAACGCCACTCGGTACGCAAACGAGTGACCACATTGCGGATCAGGATGGTGACCATGGCGGATGAGACCCCATGCCCCGATACATCCACGATATAGTGCAGCAGCACACCGGGCTTCAGCTCGAAATAGTCGACAAAGTCTCCACTCAAATAGAGCGACGCCCGCAAGGCATAGTCGACGCCGACACCGCGTGACAGAAAGGGCCGCGCGGGGAGCATTGCCTGTTGCACGTGTCGTCCGGCGCGCAGGTCAGCCTCAAGGGTTTCGACTGTCGTTTGCAGCTGTTCGTTGGCTTCTTCCAGGCGCTCACTGTAGGCCTCGTTCTCGGCCAGCAGCCTGACCCGTTCCATGGCCTTGTCGATGGCGTGCTCCACCACGGCCAGGTCGGTCACCGGCTTGACAATATAGTCCGAGGCTCCTAACCGCAGGGCGGACACTACATCCGACATGACACCGGCACCGGAGATGACAATAAAGGGAACGCTGGAGTCGCCAGCCAGTATGTCCTGCAACAGGGACAAGCCATCCTTTTTCGGCATTTTGAGGTCGCACAGAATAAGATCTGGATGGTGGGCGTCGAAGATCTGCAGGCCCTCTTCTCCATCTGCAGCCTGCTCCACCTCATAGCCCGAGTCCTCGAGATAGCCGGCCAGAGACTCCCGAACCGACGCATCATCATCTATGACCAGAAGTTTTGCTTTCACCACGTTTGACAGTTACCCGGCGAACCATTTTCGGGGAGACTACTCCCTTGTTCTCGGAGGTGCAACAGATCACACAAGCCCGCCCTCCGGCTGGCTTGTATCACAGCGGGGACAGGTATGTTTTGACACCCAACCGGTGAGCTCTTATAAAGGACTCAGGCGGTGCTGACAAAGCTTCGCCATCTAACCGGTCAGACAGGATACTGCTGATGATTGATCGAGACTATTCGGAGAAACGCAGCTACATGCGCATGAACATGGATGCTGCAGCGATACTCAGACATGGTGACGGCTCGGAAGAACCCTGTATCTGCAAGGACCTCAGTGCGATCGGCATGCTGCTCGAACTGGACAGGGCGTTGACGCTGGAAGACATTCTGGATGTTCACGTACCGGCGTTTTCCAATCAGTTCTCGCCACTGGACGCCGAAGTGCGTGTGGTGCGTGTGGATGAGCTGGCCAGTGGCCGCTACCAGATCGGCGTGGAAATCGTGCAGATGAAATGACCACCAGCCCGAGAATACCCGGCGCTCAGTAAGCGGGCAGTCAGGCTGACTGCGGCTGGTAAAGCAACTGGATAAGCTCGGCCTCGGAACGGGTCAGGCCGGTTTGCCGGATCACCTGATCCAGGTCGCTGCCCTGCGCCAGAAGATTCTGCGCCTGGTCAAATTCGCGCAGGGCTTCTTCGGCCTGCCAGTGCTGATCATTCGCTGCCTTGGCTCGGGCAGACACTACCTGGGTACCAGTGCCGGTATCCTGGCGCATGCGGATCACTTCGCGCTGCAGGGACAGCAGCTTTTTACCCAAACCGATATTGCCTGCCTGAATCATCCCCAGCTCACGCCGCATGCGCTGAGTTTCCAGTGCCTGTGCCCGGGCACGGCTGCTGGCACTCAGCCAGGCCAACAGCAGGATCAGGCTCAGCAGGGCTGAACCGACAAAAGCCAGCAGCAGGCCGGTTGATTCTTGGATGAGGGGCATGACGCACTCCTGTCAATGTTCTGTCTATACAGGAGGGTCTAGCAAGGATTGGGCCACCGGAGCCTGCAGGCTCCGGTCAGAGTTCAGCGATTTCCTGCCACTCGTCGTCACTGAGCAGCCTGTCGAGATCCACCAGAATCAGCAATTGATCGTTCTTGTGGCAGACACCCTGTATGAAACGTGACGTGTCATCATTGCCGACACTGGGTGCGGTTTCTATTTCCGATTGGCGCAGATAGACGACCTCCGCCACCGAATCGACCATGATGCCGATGACCTGACCGTCGGATTCGATAATCACAATGCGCGTATTGTCGGTCACTTCACCCGGCAGCAGACCAAAGCGGTCACGGGTGTCGATCACGGTGACCACATTGCCGCGCAGATTGATGATACCCAGTACATAGCCAGGCGCGCCCGGAACCGGCGCGATCTCGGTGTAGCGCAGTACCTCCTGTACCTGCATCACATTGATGCCATAGGTTTCTTCTGCAAGTTTGAACGTTACCCACTGTAGAATCGGATCATCATCAGATGCTTTGGAGGCCTGGATACTCATAATTTGCTTACCTGTGATTCATTACTTCTTTTTATCACTCAGAAGCACTTTTTCAAAGGCTTCCAGATCAATCAGTGCACACATCTGGTCGACAACAGTTCCCGCCAACCAAGGCCTTCGGGTGCGTTCGGTGCGCCATTTGACTTCATCCGGCTGCAACGTTATCGACCCCACTACTTCATGACAGGACAGAGCCCAGTCACAACCATGAATACCGACCGCATATTCGAGCTCGGCAGCCGCCTTCGCCTGATACCGCTCCGGCATGACCAAACGTGCCGTTTCGATGACCCGGATATTGCGCCCGTCACTGACCGGCAACAAGCCCAGGAACCAGTCAGGCTGACCAAACAGCGGGGTCATTTCCCGGTTCATCGGATAGATGGTGCCCAGCAATACCATGGGTACCGCCAGCGCCAGGCCGTCCACCTTGAACAGCAGGCAGTCAAATCTCTGAGCGGCCCAGGCCGGTCGGCCGTTGGCCTGCCAGGCCAGCACAGGCTCCGTACCCGCAAGCTGCGCCTCATCCAGCACGCTTTCGGCTTCATAGTCGTTATCGGCGGTTTCCGACTCGACTTGAGCCGCGATTGCGCCCGGCTCAGAGGCTGGTTCCGGTTCCGAGGCAATTTCGGGCTCTGTTTCCGCCGCGGGCAGAGGCTCTGGCTCTGGCTCTGGTTCCGGCTTTGGCGGCTGTACTTCAACGTCAGTCGGTAGGTCAGCCTGAGGAGGCTGCTCTGGCTTGGCAGTTGTTTCGGTGTCAGGAGTGAAATCTGCAACCGTCTGTTCGGCTTCATCTTCAAGCGTTGTCGCTTCCTCCAGCATAATCGCCAGATAGCTGTTCAAGGCCTGACTGGGGGTCTGCTGCAGTGTTGGCTTGTCGGTTTGACGAGGTCGGGTCATGGGGGCAAGCTCCTGCTTCAGGCCTGTGCGGTTTGAAGCTGCATCACGCTCTTCAGCAACGCCCGGTAGGATTCACAGCCCCGTGAATCCGGATCCAGTTGATTGATACCCAGCCCCTCACGGGACGCATCACGCAGTCGGGTGTCGACCGGAATGGCCGATACCCAAAGATCGTCTTCATAGGTCTGACGAAGGGCTCTCAAAGCTCTCATCGAAGCCTGGGTGCGACGATCAAACATGGTCGGCACAATCAGATACTGCAATGGTTTGTGCCGAGAGCCGGCTACCATTTTCAGGGTATGCATCATGCGCTCCAGCCCCTTGAGCGCCATGAATTCAGTCTGTACCGGCAGAATAAGCGTCTGCGCCGCGGCAATGGCATTGACCAGCAGCACCCCCAGCAATGGCGGTGTATCAATCAACACATAATCGAAGTCATCCCAAAGCTGGGTCAGTGCACGGGACAGGACCAGGCCCATACCCCCCTGCTGGGAAATATTCCGTTCCAGGGTGGCCAGCGCGGACGTCGCCGGCATCAGCTTGACACCGGGCATGCCTGTCTCCTGCAGCAACTGACCGGGCAGGCTTTCCGGCACCGTACCCTGATGCATGAAGAGATCATAAACGCTGTGTTCGAGGGTATCGGGGTTCAGTTTGAAATAGCTCGACAGGCTGCCCTGCGGATCCATATCCACGATCAGCACGCGATGACCGGCCTCACCCAGCAGAGCGGCCAGGCTGACCACGGTTGTCGTTTTACCGACGCCACCTTTCTGGTTGGCAATTGCCCAAACGTGCACTGCGTTTCTCCGGTTGTTGTACCGTCTGCGACAAAACAGAACAGACGGGTTACAAAGCCTTTAGCAAGACCTGCGCCAGATCGTCTAATGGTATATCGGCATCTGACATGCCTTCTTTACGCACTGATGCCGGCATACCGTCAATCACGCAACTATTGCTTTCCTGAGTCCACACCGTGGCACCTGCCTTTTTCAGCATCCGGGCGCCTTCTCTGCCATCTGCGCCCATACCTGTCATGACAATGGCGAGCACCCGGTTGCGGTAATACTTGGCAGCGCTGCCGAAGCTCAGGTCGACCGAGGGCTTGTAGTTCAGCCGCTCATCGCCGGCCAGAACGCGCACTCTCTCCCGCGAGGCCAGCATCATCTGCTGTCCGCCAGGCGCCAGCAGCGCCTTGCCCCGCTCTATCAACGCATTGTTGTCGGCTTCCGCGACCTGAATCTGGCATTGGCGGTTCAACCGCTCCGCAAAAGGGCCGGTAAAGGCAGCAGGCATATGCTGAACCAGCAACAGCGGAATATCGAAGCTGGCGGGCAGACGGGTCAGGAACTTCTGCAGTGCCACCGGTCCGCCGGTGCTGGTTCCGACCATGATCAGTTCGGGCCGTGGACTGAGTCTCGGCTGGCGAAACGGAGTCGGGGCAGTTTTCGCCGCTGTGCCGGACGCAAGAGGCTGACCCTTGCCACCCCTTTTCACCACGGCGACCAGCTTGTCGATCAGTTGCTGCTTGAGCTGCGCATTGTCAGCCATGTTTTCACGGAACTTGGGCAGGTAATCGACGGCACCGGCATCCAGTGCATCGAGTGTGACTCGAGCACCCGAGGTGGTCAGCGAGGAAAACATCAGAATGGGTGTGGGTTGCCGCGCCATGATTTCACGGACCGCCGAAATGCCATCCATAACCGGCATTTCATAATCCATCGTGATGACATCGGGCTTCAGGCGCAGTGCCTGCTCTACCGCTTCCTTGCCATGGCTGGCAGTGCCGGCAACACGCAATTCGGGATGGCCCCTGAGCATAGAGACGATCTGCTGACGAAAGAACGCAGAATCGTCTACTACCAGGACACTAATGGGCATAGTTGTCTCTCTTGACTGTGCCTGCACCGTCAATTCGGAATCAGGCGTACTCCTTCAACATGCTGGGCACATCAAGGATGAGGGCGATGCGACCGTCTCCTGTAATGGTAGCACCTGCCATACCGGCGGTGCCAATCAAAGTCTTGCCGAGAGGCTTGATGACGACTTCTTCCTGGCCCACCAACTGGTCGACAACAAAGCCGACTTTTTGGGTGCCCACAGACACCACAACGACGTGACCACTCTCTTCGCCATGAGTAACCGCACCCTTGATCAGCCAGCGTTTCAGGTAAAACAGGGGCAGTGGTTTGCCGCGAACTACGACCACTTCCTTGTTGTCCACCACATTGGTCTTGGTGAGATCCAGGTGGAATATTTCGTCGACATTGACCAGCGGCAGCGCGAACGCCTGCTCTCCCAGTGTCACCATCAGCGTGGGCATGATGGCCAGCGTCAGCGGCACCTTTATACTGATGGTGGTGCCGACACCCGGCTGCGAATCGATATCAATAAAGCCGTTGAGTTGTGAAATCTTGGTTTTGACCACATCCATGCCGACGCCCCGACCGGATACGTCCGAAATTTCGGTCTTGGTCGAGAAACCCGGTGCAAAGATGAGATTGAACGCTTCCTTGTCGGAGAGGCGGTCGGCACTGTCCTGATCCATGACCCCACGCTGGACGGCCAACTCCTTCAGCTTGCCGGCATCCATACCACCCCCGTCGTCACTGATCGACAGCATGATATGATCGCCTTCCTGCTCTGCCGACAATACCACCTTGCCGGTGCGGGATTTACCCTGCTGCGCGCGCACATCGGGCAGTTCAATGCCATGGTCCACAGAGTTGCGCACCAGATGCACCAACGGGTCGGCCAACGCCTCGACCAGATTTTTGTCAAGGTCGGTATCTTCGCCAACCAGTTCCAGGTTGATTTCTTTCTTCAGGCTGCGCGCCAGGTCACGCACCACGCGCGGGAAGCGACCAAACACCTTTTTGATCGGTTGCATGCGGGTCTTCATGACCGAGTTCTGCAGGTCGGTGGTCACCACATCCAGATTGGACACGGCTTTACCGACTTCAAGATCCCCGCTGGCCTCACTCAGTCGAACGAGTCGATTGCGCACCAGCACCAGCTCGCCGACCATATTCATGATGTCATCGAGACGTCGCGTATCGACGCGCACTGTGGTGTCTTGCTGAATCGGGGCGCGCTCTGGCGCCGGATCCGCCGGGGGTTTTGCGGGTGCCGGCGCCGGTTTGCTGGCTTCAGGCTTCCTGGCGGCAGGCTTTTCGGAAGCTGGCGGGGCCGCCTTCTTCTCTGCAGGTTTCTTTTCGGCAGGTTTCTTGTCCGCCGGTTTGCTGTCGGCGGCCGGCTTGGCGGCTTTCTCGACGGATGCTGCAGCTTCGGAACGCTCTGCCTGGCGGTCTTCGGCGGCCTCGGTTACCTGCCGTATCGTCTCCTGATCATATTTGTCGGCGATGCCACCATCAAACTGCCCGGAGCCATGCAACTTGTCGAGCAACGCCTCGAATTCGTCATCGGTAATTTCGTCATCATCACCGCGCGCGGACCCGGTCTCGGCTTTCGGTGGCGCTGATTCGGAGGGTTCGGCGCTCTCACTGTCATCTTGCAGGCTGGCGACAGCCTCACCCGCCAAAGTCTTGGCCGGATCAAAACGACCCTCACCATGCAACTGATCAAGCAACCGTTCAAACTCGTCTTCGGAAATTTCATCAGCATCGTCGTCAGCACCTCCGGACTTGGCATCACCGTCCGGCTGGGCTTCTGCAGCCTGCGCGCTCTGCTCTTTCTTGCCGCTTTCCAGAGCATCCAGCAGCTGCTCGAATTCGTCATCGGTAATGTCGTCGCCGGGCGCTCCGGAATCCAGGCTGGCGGAGCTCGCTTCCTCGGCTGCGGGCGGCTCTTCTTCCAGTTCCTCGGCAGGCAGTTCAGCCTCTTCAGGTGCGTCATCGTCCGCGTGGTCGACTTCGTCGTCTGAGCTGGCAACCTCTTCTTCCGGCGGCTCTTCGCCTTCGGGCACGGTCAGTCGCTCCAAAGCGGCCAGCAGGCCCGGGTCTGCCGGTTCCGGCTCCTTGCCCTGGCGCACCTGGTCGAACATGGTATTGACCGTATCCAGCGCCGTCAGCACCGTATCCATCAGGTCGGAGTTGACGGCACGCTCCTGCTTGCGCAAAACGTCAAACACATTCTCGGCAACATGGCAGCAGTCGACCAGCGCATTCAGTTGCAGAAAGCCAGCACCGCCCTTGATCGTGTGGAAACCGCGAAATATGGCGTTGAGAAGATCGACGTCATCCGGACGCTGTTCCAGCTCTACCAGCTGGCCAGACAGTGCCTCCAGAATTTCTCCGGCTTCGACCAGGAAGTCCTGGAGAATTTCGTCATCTGTATCAATGCTCATAACGCCACTCCCTAAAACCCTAGACTCGAGAGCAGATCATCGACTTCATCCTGACTGCTCACCACATCATCTGTTTTCTTGATGCTGGGCCCGTGGCCCTTGTGGCTGTCTGGCACTTCGTCGTCCTGCGCCGGCGTTTCTTCCTGCTCTGCAGTCGCAGCAACAGACTCTTCGCGCTTCCTGATTTCTTCAGCCAGCCCGGCAACCCCTTCTACCTTGGCCGCCATGCGCATCAGGTCCACTAGGCTGGTTTCGACATCGCGCACCAGGCCTGTCACGCGCTGAATCAACTGGCCGGTCAGATCCTGATAGTCCTGCGCCAGCAGGATGTCCGAGAGATGGCCATACAGCGAACTGGAGTCACCACTGATCTTGTTCAGGAACTGATCCATTCGCCAATACAACTGACGAAACTCTTCAGGCGACATGTCGCGATCCACCAGACGTTTCCACTCTGTTCTCAGTTCATCGGCCGTTTCGCCCAGATCCTTAGCAATCGGCATGCAGTCATCCACCTTGTCCATGGTGCGATTGGCTGCATCCTCGGTCATTCTGATGACATGGTCGAGTCGGTCAGTGGCGTCCGACATTTCGGAAAGCGTATCGATTTCGGTGTAGGCGTCATCGCCATCCACATGGAAATTGGTGATGGCATCATGCAGGGCCCGGGTCAGTCGACCCAGTTCATGATAGAGCGTCTGTTCACGGGCATCCTGAATCTCCTGAATCAGTTTGACCGCTTCATAGAAGTCGCCCCGTTCGACGCAGGCCTGCAGGTCCTGCGACTTGTCACGCAGCAGTTGTTCGAATTCTGGCTTGAGGCCGGAGCTGGTAGCGGTCATATAGACTCCATGTCATTACTACTTGCTGGCGTCTACGCGTTCGAAAATCTTTTCGATTTTTTCCTTCAGCGCGGCCGCAGTGAACGGCTTGACCACATAGCCATTGACGCCTGCCTGAGCGGCAGCAACGATCTGGTCGCGCTTGGCCTCGGCGGTGACCATCAATACCGGCAATGTTTTCAGACGATCATCCGCCCGCACCTTCTGCAGCAGTTCAATCCCGCTCATGCCGGGCATGTTCCAGTCAGTGACCAGAAAGTCATAATCGCCGCTCTGCAGCATGGGCCAGGCCGTGGTGCCGTCATCCGCCTCATGGGTATTGGTAAAACCAAGATCCCGCAGCAGGTTCTTGACGATTCGCCGCATGGTCGAGAAGTCATCCACGACGAGGATTTTCATGTTCTTGTCCAAAGCAACCTCCAAAAGCGCTTTTAGGGTTTATCGGCACCTGACCGATAACTTGATGGCTGACTGCATTATAGCGCACGCGGCACAGGCCGCAGCAAGGGCGCAGCGCTCATTACTTCATCAGAAACCCGGGGTTGCTGTCATTCACTGGCTTCATCACGCCAGTCGCGCAGCCGAGCGCGCAGTCGATGGGCTGCCTGAGAGTGGATCTGGCTTACCCGGGATTCGCTGACACCGAGTACAGCGCCAATTTCCTTCAGATTGAGTTCTTCATCGTAATAGAGGGAGAGAATCAGCTGCTCACGCTCGGGCAGCGTCTTGATGGCCTCGACAATGGCGAGTTGCATGCCCTGTTCTTCATTCTCGCGATACGGGCCGTTGTCCATGGCCGGCCAGGGCTGGTCGCTTTCAGACTGAGGCTGACTTTCCAGCATCTCTTCGAAGCTGAACAAACGGGCGCTCTGGGTGTCCTTGAGCAAGGCGTAAAACTCGTCCAGCGTGATGTCCAGTTCGGCCGCCACTTCCTGATCCTGAGCGTCACGACCGGCGCGCATTTCCACATTGTGGATCGCCTCCGACACCCGTCGGCTGTTGCGGTGGACACTGCGGGGCACCCAATCGCCCTTGCGCACTTCATCCAGCATGGCACCACGAATTCGGATGCCGGCATAGGTCTCGAAAGAGGCACCTTTGCTGCGATCGTAGTTGCGCGAGGCTTCGAGCAGGCCAATCATGCCGGCCTGAATCAGGTCGTCTACCTGCACACTGTCAGGCAATCGCCCCATCAGGTGATGAGCAATGCGCTTGACCAGCACGGCATGCGTGTTGACCAGTTGCTCCAGCTCATTGTTTTTCTGCGACTCGTACATGGATGACTGTACCCGCAACATTATCGATTACCTCATGCCACCCGCGATCAGGCGCTCGACGAAAAACTCGAGGTGCCCGCGCGGTGCTGTCGGCAGCGGCCAGCGCGACATCTGCGCCGCCAGTTCAGTATAGGCCTTGGCAGCCTTACTGTCGGGATAGAGTTCTACCACTGATTTCTGGCGCCGTACGGCACGCCGGACATGATCGTCGAAAGGAATAGCCACAGTATTGAGCAGGGCTACATCAAGAAAGCGTTCGGTGACACTGGACAGTTTCTGGAACAATCGTTCACCTTCCTTCTCCGAACGCACCATGTTGGGCACGACACGGAAGCGGTTGATCTGGCTGTCCTGATTGATCACCTTGATCAGCGCATAGGCGTCGGTGATCGAGGTCGGCTCGTCACAGACCACGACCATGGCTTCCTGGCAGGCGCGCACGAAACTGACCACGGTTTTGGAGATGCCGGCCGCGGTATCCACGATCAGCACATCAAGATCTTCTTCCAGTTGCGAGAAAGCATGAATGATGCCGGCATGCTGCTGTTCGCCCAGATTGGCCATGTGCGGCGTGCCGGAAGACGCCGGTATCACCTTGATTCCGCCGGGGCCTTCGACCATGACTTCGCTGAGGGTGCAGACACCCTCGAGCACGTCCGACATGTTGTGCGTGGCACGAATGCCCAGCAGCACATCTATGTTGGCCAGCCCCAGATCACCATCCAGCACAACCACTCGTTTGCCGCGGGCTGCCAGCGCTACAGCGGTATTGATGGCGACATTGCTTTTGCCCACGCCACCTTTTCCGCCAGTCACTGCAATCACCTGAACGGGTTCCAGTTTAGTCATGCTGAGAGGGTTCCTTACTGCTATGTTCATGAGAGTCTAGCCGAAACCGACAATTTTTTCGCTGCCCGAGAGGCGCAGCAACTGTCGCCCGCACTGCTCAATCAGACGCCTGACCTGACCCTGATGCAAATCCTGCGGCACCAATGTCCCGTCACTCCAGTACATCAACGGCAACTTGCGCAGCAGCCCGAGGCTGAGCACAGGCCCTACTTCCGGGCTTTCGTCGGCCTTGGTCAACACCAGACCCCCGGGCTGCAAAGCGGCAAAGCGCTGCCAGGCCAGATCCAGGCTGTGGCGCGACAAATTCGCGGGCAGTACCAGCAGCGGCTTGACCTGACGCTCCAGCATACCTCCGGTGAGCTGCTCACGGAAGGCCTGAAGTCCGCGGTCGGAGCCGTTGGTGTCGATCAGAATCAGTTTCTTGTCACGCAACCGGGCCAACTGGTCTTCCAGACTGTCGCCATTGTCAGCCATCTGTACATCACAGCCCAGTATACGCCCCAGAATCCGGATCGGCTCGTGGGCGCCGATGCGATAGTGATCCAGTGAAATGATGCCCAGACTGTCGGCACCGTGCTGCATCGCATAGCGGGTGGCAATTTTCGACAGGGTAGTGGTCTTGCCCGCACCCGTGGGCCCGATCAATGCTGCCACCCCGCCACGCCGAATCAGACAGTCGGCATCACGCTCGACCAGTCGTGACATCATCTCGGTGCTCAGTGTCCAGGCTTCGGTAACGGGCTGCGAGCCATACTTCTCCACCATCGGATTGATGCAGCGCAGGTCAAAACCGAGTTGGCCCAGCCGAGCCGCCAGGGGGTTGGGCCGGGCGCCGGAGTTGCCAGGTACATCATGAGTCTCCAGCCACTGGCGCAGGGACGCCAGTTCGGCGCGCATATCACTCAATTCATGGGCGTTGACCTGTTCGCTCTCGCTGGCTGAGGCACTCCGAGGCGGTGCTGCCGGAGCCTGTTGCTGACGAACCGGGGGTGGCTCCACCGCCCGGTTGACTCGTGCGGGTGCAGGCGGAGAGGCCGGCTTGCGCCCGGCCCCCTGGTGCTGCTGTGCCTCGATCTGCGAGCGCAGGCGGCGCCGTTTTTCTTCCAGCGGATGGCGATGCTGATCAAGCAACGACATCAGAGATTCCTTGGACAGGCCGCCCTGGTCCTGCTCGGACATGCGCAGAATGCTGTCCTGCAGGGATTCTTCGGCGGCATTTCTGGCGGATCGCACAGGAGCAGTCGGAGTTGACGGCTGACGGGCTGGACGTGACACCGGCGGTGCTGCGCCCTCTTCCGGCTTGACGGCCGCTACGATCTCGATGCCGCGCGGCACTTTGCGGTTGGACAGAATCATGGCGTCATCACCGAGCTCGGCAGTAACTGCCTTCAGGCCCTCTGACATATTTCGAGCGATTATTTTCCGCACTTTCATGTTCTGACTCCTGTTACTGTCCGACCGTGGCCACTACTGTAATGCGCTTGTTTTCCGGCACTTCATCAAAGGCCAGTACACTGAGTGTTTCGACGCTGAAGCGGAAGAACCGTGCCAGCATCATACGCAGTGGTCCGGGTACCAGCAGTACCGCAGGCTTGCCTTCGGCTTCCAGCCGTTGCGCAGTCTCCGTGACAGAGCGTTGCAGCTGCTCTGCCAGGGCCGGCTCTATGGCGACATTTTCCCCACCGCCAGATTGTTGACTCTGCTGCAGTATCCTTTGCAACAACTGTTCCAGTTCACGATCCAGGGTGATCACCGGCAGTTCGTCTTCCTGCCCGATGATGTTCTGCACGATCAGTCGGGACAGCGCCGTGCGGGCCGCCGCGGTCAACTGCTGCGGATCCTGGGTACCGGCATTGGTGATGGCCTCGGCAATGGTACGGATGTCACGAATCGGCACCTGCTCCAGCAGCAGGTTCTGCAGCACCTTGAGTAACTGGCTGATATTGATGGTGTTGGGCACCAGTTCCTCGGCCAGCTTCGGCGAGTGCTTGGTCAACTGGTCGATCAGCTTCTGCACTTCTTCATGGCCCAGCAGCTCGTGGGCATGGCGGAACAGAACCTGATTGAGGTGAGTGGCCACTACGGTACTGGCATCCACTACCGTATAGCCCAGCGCCTGGGCCTGATCTTTCTGGTTGCTCTCTATCCAGACCGCATCCAGCCCGAAAGCCGGATCCTTGGCGGTGATACCGGCCAGCTCGCCAAACACCTGCCCGGGGTTGATCGCCATGTCCCGCTCAGGATGAATTTCGGCCTCTGCCACACTGACGCCCATCAGGGTGATGCGATAGTGATTGGGCAGCAGGTCAAGATTGTCCCGAATATGAATGGAGGGAATCAGAAAGCCGATCTCCTGCGACAGCTTTTTGCGCACCCCCTTGATACGGCCCAACAACTGGCCGCCCTGTGACTTGTCGACCAGGGGAATGAGTCGATACCCTACTTCCAGCCCGACCATGTCGACCGGCTGCACATCCTCCCAGCTCAGTTCCTTCTGTTCTTCGTATTCGCCTTCGCGCGCCGTTTCACCGGGCTTTGGCGCGACGCCATCCGGCGCACTGCCGGGCGGCCCGCCCTTGCCACCCTTGCCGCCGCCGTCACCACCCGACCCTCTGGGCTTGCTGCTCCCGCTGGTCGGCCCTTCATCGACGAACAGATCCATTCCAGCGCCGTCGCGGCGCAGCCACATCCAGATGGCCAATACCGTCATGACCGCCGCCAGGCTCAGGAAGACCGCATGCGGCATACCCGGAACGCTGCCCATGATCCAGAGCAGACCGGCGGCAATACCCAGCACCTTGGGTGAGCTGACCATCTGTTCGCGGATCTGGCTGCCCATCTCCTGACTGGCCGAGTTCCGGGTCACCATAATGGCGGCGGCGGTAGAGAGCAGCAGTGAGGGAATCTGCGCAACCAGGCCGTCACCGATGGTCAGCAGCGCATAGTTTTCGACCGCCTGATTGAACGGCAGCCCGTGCTGGGCCATGCCGATCGCCAGACCGCCAACGATATTGATGATAAGAATCAGGATACCGGCCACCGCATCCCCTCGGACGAATTTCGACGCACCGTCCATGGAGCCGTAGAAGTCAGCTTCCTGGGCAATTTCCTGGCGCCTTGCCTTGGCCGAATCGGCATCGATCAGGCCGGCGTTCAGGTCAGCGTCAATGGCCATCTGCTTGCCCGGCATGGCATCAAGGGTAAAACGGGCACTGACTTCCGAGACCCGGCCGGCACCCTTGGTGACCACGATGAAGTTGATGATCATCAGAATGGCGAAGACCACCAGCCCCACGGCATAGTTGCCGCCGATCAGCACGGCACCAAAGGCCTCAATCACCTTGCCGGCAGCATCTCCGCCCTCATGGCCATTTAGCAGCACGATGCGGGTAGAGGCCACATTCAAGGCCAGACGCAACAGAGTGGCGACCAGCAGTATCGAAGGGAAGACGGCGAAATCCAGCGGCCTCAAGGCGTAGATAGTGACCAGCAGTACAATGATCGACAGGGCGATATTGAAAGTGAAAAAGAGGTCGAGAATCTGCGTGGGCATGGGCAGCGTCATGAACGCCAGCAGCACCAGCAGGAACAGGGGTACACCGAGATGCCCGGTGACGATGGACTGCAACCCGCCCCGGGTGCCGGTCATGACCTTGTTTCGATCCAGTTGTCGCAGCTGTCGCAGCTGCTCTACTCCAGGCAGGGCCATGAATCTCGAATTCCTGTGTCAAAAGTATGTCTGCTCAATGCGACATTGCAAGGAGGGTGCCAGATGCGGCAAGGGGTTGCCGGGTGCTGATGGCCGAGCGGTCGTGATGTGTTGCGGGCTCAGTTATCCCGGCGATATTCCGGAGGAATATTGACGTGCGGCTTGCGTTTCGGTCGTTCCATGCGTCCGGCTCTGGCTTCCTGCAACTGGTAGACATAGGCCAGCACCTGAGCCACGGCCAGATAGAGCTCCGACGGAATCTCGTCACCGATGCGGGTGTGGTGAAACAGGGCACGCGCCAGCGGGGGCATTTCGATAACTTCCACATTGTACTCGAAGGCGATCTCGCGAATCTTGAGGGCCACATCATCTACACCCTTGGCCAGCAGCAGCGGGGCCGGCATGGAGTTCTGGTCATACTGCAGCGCGACGGCGTAGTGGTCGGGGTTGGTGATCACCACATCGGCCTTGGGCACATCCGACATCATGCGGCCTTCCGCCATCTCGCGCTGCAACTGGCGGATCTTGGCCTTCACTTCGGGTTTGCCCTCGGTGTTCTTGTATTCGTCCTTGACCTCCTGAAAGGTCATGCGCAGCTTCTTGGTGTGCGAATAGATCTGAAATGGTATGTCGATGGCCGCAATGATGGCTGTGGTCAGACACATCAGCAGAAAGCTCCAGCCCAGTATGGTCAGCGCGTGGACAATGGCCTGCTCGGTGGGTTCGCGACTGATGCCACGCAAAGCGTCGACCTGTGCCAGCAGGATGACCACGGCCATGGTGCCCACGAAGCCCACCTTGCCATACCCCTTCAGCAACTCCATCAAGGAATTCATGGAGAACATCCGCTTGAAACCGGCCAGCGGACTGATACGGCTGCCCTTGAAGGCCAGCGCCTTGGTGGTGAAGTTCCAGCCCCCCAGGCCCAGCGGCCCGGCGACAGCAGCAAACAACAGGGCCAGGAATATCCACAGCAGAGGCCATCCCAGGTGGGCGAAAGAGGAAGAGAGATAGTGGAACATCAGCGCCTGGTCACGCGAGGCGGCATGCTCGAAACTGAACACGAACGCTGCGACATCCAGCACCCGGCCACCCAGCAAGGGGCCAAAGAAGATCAACGACAGGGCGGCAATGACCAACAGCACGGTCGTCTGCAGCTCTTTGGAACGTGCCACCTGCCCGTCTTCGCGGGCCTTCTGCAGTTTTCGCGGCGTGGGCTCTTCTGTTTTTTCCTGACTGGTATCCTGCTGCCCTTCAGCCATTGTGCAGCTCCAACTGGCGCATCATGGGCACCAGGTCCAGGGTCAGTTCCGTTACCATGGGAAAGACGCCGGTAAACGACGCCCACATGATGAAAATGCCCATCAACATGGTGATCGGGAAGCCGAGGGCAAATATGTTCAACTGGGGCGCCGAGCGGGTCATGATGCCGAACGCCAGATTGACGATGAGCAAGGCTGTTACCGACGGCAGCGCAATGACGAAGGCCGAAGCGAACATCCAGCTGCCCATGGTGGCAATCATCATGAGGCTGCCTTCCGACAGCCCGGTCATGCCGATAGGCAGCGTGTAGAATGAATCAATCAGCACCTGAAAGACCACCAGGTGGCCATCTATGGCCACGAATATCAGCGTGATCAGGGTCAGGTACCACTGTGACAGGATGGCTACGCTTACGCCGTTGGACGGGTCCATCATCGAGGCAAAGCCCAAACCCATTTGCATGGCGATGGACTGACCGGCGACCACGAACACCTGGAACATGACCAGCACCATAAACCCGAGGGCCACACCGATCCCCATCTGCTGCGCGATAATGACAAAGTTTTCCAACGAGATACCCTCGACATCCGGCATGGCAGGCAGCATCGGCACAATGGCCACGGTAATCACAAAGCCGAGCAGCACACGCACCCGCATGGGCACTGTCTGGGCACCGAAAATCGGTACCACGGCAAAAAACCCCAGAATACGGAACAGAGGCCACATGTAATGGGTAACCCAACTGGCGATCTGCTCGTCTGTGATTTCGATCATGGTGAACCGTCAACTCAGCAGGAAGGGAATGTCCATATACAGGCGGCGCGCAAAGTCGACCACTCGCGTGGTCAGCCAGGGGCCGGCGATAATGACAGACATCAGGGTTACCAGCAGACGCGGCAGGAAAGACAGGGTTTGCTCATTGATCTGGGTTGCGGCCTGAAACGTGGCCACCACCAGGCCTACCAGCAGGCTGGGGACGATCAGTACCGATACGCACATGAAGACCAGAAACAAGGCTTCCCGAAACAGGTCACCAATATAGATCGCGCCCATGTCTGTTCTCCTATATACCGAAACTGGCCGCCATCGACCCCATCACCAGAGCCCACCCATCGACCAGTACAAACATCATGATCTTGAACGGCAGAGAAATGATCAGCGGCGACAGCATCATCATGCCCATCGACATCAGAACACTGGCAACCACCAGGTCGATGATCAGGAAGGGTATGAACAACAGAAAGCCGATCTGAAACGCGGTCTTGAGCTCGCTGGTGACAAAGGCCGGGATCAGGACCGTCAAAGGAATGTCAGTGGGGCTTTCTATGCCATCAACATCCAGCCCGGCCTGCGATTCGGCCAGACGGGTAAACATGTCCAGATCATTCTGCCGGGTCTGGCTGAGCATGAAGTCATGTATCGGCGCACGCGCTGTCTCCACAGCCTCCAGCGGGGTGATGTCCTCCGCGATATAGGGTTGCAAGGCACGCGCATTGATGTCCTGCAACACCGGGTACATAACGAAGAAGCTGAGAAAAAGGGCGATGCCGATGATGACCTGGTTGGACGGCGTCTGCTGCAGACCCATGGCTTGGCGCAGAATGGCCAGCACGACGACTATACGGGTAAAGGCGGTCATCATGATCACGGCGGACGGAATAAACGCCAGCGCCGTCATGATGGCGAGAATCTGCAGCGTGACTACATACTGGCCTTCACCCGCCTCGTTGGTGTTGAAGGTGAGTGCCGGTATGCCGGCTGCCTGCAGCGTTTCTGCCTGCTGCGCCTGGCCCATGCCGGCCAGAGCCAGGCCGAGCAACAGCAGCAGTGCAGTCGCCAGCCAGTGTCTATTCTTTTTGTCCGCGGGAGGACGGGTTAGCCTGTTTACCACCTAGCAACGCTCCTAACTGGCGGGCAAATGGACTGCCCTCCGGATGCGTTGTGAGGTCGAGGGGTTCATCCAGCTCAGTGAGCTGGGTGATCTGATGTGCGGTGACACCCAACAGCAGTTGCTGTTTTCCGATAGCCACCAGTACCAGCTTCTCTTTTGCACCCAGGGGCGTCACTGCCAGCACCTTGATAACGCGGCTGTTCACCGCAGGACTGCCATTAAATCGACGCACTATCCAGGCCAATGCAAATATGAGGCCGATCACAAAGAGAAGGCCGAGAATCACCGTGATCATGTCACCGGCACTGAGTCCGGTAGGGGCTGTGGTTCGGGGGCTGACGCCGGTTTCTTCGGCTATCAGCAGGCCGGAACTGCAGATCGACAGCACCACAGCACCGAGCACCATGACCGCCCGCAAGGGTAGGCAAGGTGTCGGCAAGCGCCAACGTTGGCGGCGGCGGGTCAATACATTGTCCGTCATCAGTTGTTCAACCGACTGATGCGTTCCTGCTGACTGACCACATCGGTCAGCCGGATGCCGAACTTCTCGTTCACCATGACCACTTCACCATGGGCGATCAGGGTGCCGTTGACCAGCACATCCAGTGGCTCGCCTGCCAGTCGGTCCAGTTCGATCACTGACCCCTGGTTCAGTTGCAGCAGGTTGCGGATGGCAATGTCGGTCCGCCCGACTTCCATCGAGATGGTCACCGGAATATCCAGAATCACTTCCAGATCCGGCGATGTGCCATCTGCCCGCTGCACACTCTCGTCGGTCAGTTCCTGCAGTTGAGCCGCTTCGGGGCCGTCTTCGTCATCCTGCGCGCCGGTTTCGCCGGCCTCTTCCATGGCAGCAGCCCACTCGTCCTCCATCGCGGCATCACCAGAATCGCTGGCCACCTCGTCAGCCAGACGATCCGGATCCATCTGGTCATCCTGATCAGCCTGTTCTTCCGGCGTGGGGTTGTTCTCATCTTCCTCGGGCGGTTGGTTTTCATCAGCCATGACCGACCTCCTGTTGGATTACAGTGTGTATGGACATCAGCTCAGCCCTTCTTCTGCTGCTGGGCCGACTTCTGCTGTTCGCGTTCCTGGGCTTCTTTTTCCCGACGCTTGCGCTCTACGGTGTCAATTACCCCTTTGTCTTTCCTCTCACCGGTGGCCTCACGATGATACCGCTCCAACTGGGAGCGGCGACTCGCCAGCACCGCGGAGGCGATATCCGAATCTTCATCTTCAACCTGGGCACCGCGTGGGATCGGACGACGTATTTTCAGTGCCAACTGGTCCCGTGAGCGCCCCAGCGAGGTCTCGAAAACGGGCACGCCGTTGGCAAACATGGTGGTGGTTTCCGGCAATTCGATCGGGATGATATCGCCCGCCTTGATGTCCACCAGCTCCTTCAACGGAATGCGGCGCTTGGCGACCTGGGCGGTGATTCCGACCGGCGCATTGAGAATGTCCTTCTGCAGCGACAGTACCCAGCGCTCATCAATCTCATCGACATCACTCTGCACCCCGGCATCGAGAATTTCACGCACCGGCTCGATCATCGAGTAGGGCATGGTGATATGCAGATCACCACCGCCACCATCCAGCTCGACATGAAAGGTGCTCACCACCACAACTTCACTGGGGCTGACTATATTGGCCATGGCCGGGTTCACTTCCGAGGAGACATACTCGAAGTCCACCCCCATCACTGCACCCCAGGCCTCCTTCATGTCGACGAAAACCTGCGACAGTATCATCTGCACTACACGGATTTCGGTCGGCGTGAATTCCCGACCCTCAATCTTTGCGTGCCGGCCGTCACCGCCGAAAAAGTTGTCGACCAGCTTGAACACCAGCTTGGCATCCAGAATGAACAGAGCAGTGCCGCGCAACGGTCGCACCTTGACCAGATTCAGGCTCGTGGGCACGTACAGGGTATGTATGTATTCACCGAACTTGAGAATCTGGATGCCGCCGGAGGCCACGTCAGCGCTGCGGCGCAGAAAATTGAACATGCTGATGCGGGTATACCGGGCAAACCGCTCATTGATCATCTCCAGCGTGGGCATGCGCCCACGCACGATCCGATCCTGAGTCGTCAGGTCATACTGTTTGATCCCATCGGGATCAACCGCATCCTCTTCCTCTACGGCGCCGTCATCGACCCCGTGCAAGAGCGCATCAATTTCTTCCTGGGAAAGCAGATCCTGCATGCGCGCACCTATTGAATGACAAAGTTGTTGTAGAGGACGGCTTCCACACCTGGGGCATCCGAATGCTCCTCCACGATACGGTTCATGGTGTCCCTGAGTGCGGTCATCAGCTCTTCCTTGCCTTCTCTTCGCTGTATATCGCTGAAGGTCTGGTCGCTGAGTGTTTGAATGATATTGTCACGGACCAGCGGCATGTGTTGCGTCAGCGTATTCAGTGACTGCTGGTCACGGGCCATCACCGCCAGTTCAACTTTCAGAAAGCGCTGGCGCGGCCCAACTTCATAGGTGATGACAAAATCCGGATTCAGCTGCAGATAGTGCGCCCGGGGAGGCAGGCCGGTGCTGCCGCGCTGACCCGCTTCTCCTTCGGCAACAGGTTCCGGCTCATCAGAGAAGGCGCCAGTGAGAAACAGCGTCCCACCGATGGAGATCGCAGCCACCAGCAACATGCCACCCACCAGCGCCAGTATCTTGACCAGCCCTGATTTGCCGCGGCCACCGCCGTCTTCCGTTTCATCCAGATTGTCGTTCTGTTCAGTCATCGTATACCTCTGATCATGCCGGCAGTATAGCCCAGTGGCCTGCCATGACAGAACCCGTTACACATAATGATCCACCAGTCCGACGGGCCGACGGGTCACGTCGGCGCCGCCAGTCTGCATGTCCTGATCGTCTTCCGAACCCGTGCGGTCGCCATCATTGTCCTCTGCCGCCGTCTGCTCTCCGGCTTCACGGTCACTGATATCGACCTGTACCTCTGTAAAGCCCTGCTGTTCCAGTTGCTCACGCAGCCGGTTGGCCTGCTGCTCAAGCAGGTCCCTTACGAGAGGCTGCTGAGCCACAATATGCACCTGTACCTGATCCCCCTGAGTAGTCACACGGATGTCCATGGCCCCCATTTCCGGCGGATCAAGCCGAATTCTGGCTTCCTGAATATCCTGACCGATCATCATGACCAGTCGCTCACCCAACTGGCGAGCGGCTTCACCCGTGCTGTAGCGAATGGGCATTTCCCGCTCCAGGTGCGCCCGAATCTGCTCGGGCAACGCCCGCTGATCAAGACGTGTGCTCTGGGCATCACTCAGCGCACGCAAGGGCCCGGAGTCATCAGACCCTGCAAGCCTGGCCGCTTCGCGCTCACTGCGGCTGACCAGGCTGTCGAGCAGCGCCCGGTCGCGCATCCCGCTGCGGTCTTCGGAACGCAATACAATAGGGCGCTCCTTGTCTTCGGCGTCGCCATCAGCATCTACCCCGGTCAGGTCGGTCAACATGGCGCGCATGGCCGACTCAAGGAAGCCGGGAGGCGCAGCAGGGGCTTGCTGAACCAGATCAGCCACCTCGGCCAGCCCGGCTGCCAGAATCTGCAAAGCCGACTCGTTGTCAGCGAGTTCCAGTCCTTCCTGTGCTTTCTCCAGCAGATCGCGCAGCAGTTCATTCAGCTCCGCATTGGCCACGCCGGTCAGGTCACTGAACAGGCGCTCCGGGGGTGTCTCAAGCTGCTCCGCCAGCGCATCAAGACGCTGCAGAAATGCCTGCAGCATGTCTCTGGTTTGGTCCGGAAGATCGGCCAATGGCTTGTCGAGCGGCTGGTCCTTGTCGAGCAGCAACTCGGCCAGCAATTCCTGCAGGCCGCTCATGGCCGCCAGCAAGTCATTGACGGAATCAATGGGTGTTTCATCGTCCTCCGTCCCCAGAGCCGAGGGCTCTGCCGGTTGTTCTGTTTCAGTCAGGCGATCCGTATCTGTATCAATGGCGCTCAAGAATTCAGTTCCGACACCTTCTGTTTCTTCCAGGTCAGCGCCCGCCAACCCCGATTCCGTTTCGGGTGCAAGCTCCGCCGGGACCAGGGCCTCCAATTCAGGGAAACTTTCAAGCAGGGCCTCCAGTTCGGCAGGATCAAAATCGGCCAGCAGGGCCTGCAGCAGGTCTTCCGGCTGGAGGTCCGTGGGCAATTCACCCAATTGGGTGGTCAGCCATTCTTCAGGCGTCTTGTTGGCGGCGCGAGCCTGTGCCAGTACCTGCATCACCAGGTCACTGTCACTCAGCTTGAGAGACTCCGGCACTTTGACAGAGCCTTCGGATCGCGTCTTTTCAACCCTGCTGTGCTGGGTGTTCGCACTGTCAGGTGAGGATGAACGGAAGGGCGGTGCGGCAGTGCGTCGTTCCGGCAAGGCCTTGCCGCCTTCACCCCTGGAGGCGGCCGTCTCCTGACCTGCCGGGCGGCGGGAAGCACCGACCTGATCACCCAGGTGATCTCGAAAGGCCCGCGCCCTTGGGCGCTCATCGGCAGATTGGCTCGCAGCTGCGGGAGATGAGGGGCTTACGGCGTTGACACGTCCGCGCTCTCTGGACGGGCGCTCCGGGGCTTCGGCAATGGTCTGTATCTGAATCCTGGGTTCGAACATGCTCTCTCACATCCTGATCACCGCCCCGCTGGCGGTAGGTACAGGATCAATAGCAAGGTTCAGGCCAGGCTGAAATTTTCAGGGCGCCAATTGCTCTTCCAACTGCGCCCGGGTCAGCTCCAGTTCACGCTCTATGGCCAGGATTAGCGCCTCCACTTCTTCAGACCCGGGTACATGACGCTGATCATTGGCTTCCCGGCAGAGTGACTCCAGAGCCTGGCAGCAGTTGGCCAGTCCACGCGCGCCTACATTGGATGAACTGCCCTTGAAGGCGTGGGCGGCGCGGCGTAGATCATCAAGATCGGTCTGCGCCTCGCGAATGGCCTCAATGCGCCGCTGCGAGTCCTCCAGGAAGGTTGTCATCAGGGTATCGAATTCGTCTTCCATAACCAGGCGCAGCTCTGCCAGCGTTTCCAGGTCCAGTGATGAGTCACTCATACTCTGTCATCCTATAAACGGCGCTGGGGCCAGTTGAAATCGACTTCGACCACATTTCCCATGCCCAGATACTCCACGCGGCTGCACAGCTCACGCACCAGAGCCATGCCCCGGCCGCTCAGTGCGCGACCCTGCTGACCTGATGACACGCGCTCAGCATGCCGTGCCGAGTCTGCATGGTCAAATCCGCTGCCTGAATCTTCCATGCGGATGGTCAACAGGCCGGCGTTGCCACGCGCTTTCTGTTCCATCGTCAGTATTATGTGCCCTTCTTCCAGTTGCTCCAGTCGCTCCTGGCGGAACTGGTAATACCGACCGAAGCCTTCGCCGCCGGCTTTCAGTTCACTGTCAAGCCCCAGCACGCCGTGTTCGAGCGCATTGGAGTAGAGTTCGGAGATGATGGTATAGAGCTGAGTACTGTAGGCCTTCAGTCCTTCCGTTTCACTGAGCACATGCATGATCAGTGGCATGGGGTTGTGGTATTTCAGGGTCTGCGCGGGAAAGACGAGCCGCACCTCCCAGTCCAGAGGAACGACCGAGCGCCCCGTCTTTTCCTGCAGGTCCAGCAGGTAGGCCTGCGGCGGGTCGGCCATGGTCACCTCAACCAGCGTGGTATCATCGGCGCGTTCATTGTCGCCCTGAAAGGTCTTGACCGCCGCCAGCAGGTCAGTAAACAGGTCGCGGGGATCCTTCACCTGAGTGAAAATCTGGCGCAGGCGAGCCTCTCCGAACATTTCCCCACCCTGATTTTCTGCTTCCACAATGCCATCGGACCACATGAACAATCGGTCGCCGTTGTGCATCGCAAACTCATGCATGCGCAACGAGAACTGGTGGCCTTCGGTCACCCCCAGCGGCAGGTTGATGGACGGCAGCGCTGTGACGCTCTGATCGGCCGCATCATAGAAGAAGCAATCCGGCACCCCACCGACCCAGGCGCGCCCGATTTTCTGCAACATGTCGATATGCAGGGCGACCGCACAGCAGAAGAAATTGGTGGGCAACACCCGATTGAGCTTGGTGTTCATCTCGCGCACGATTTCTTCCAGCTCGAAGCCTTTGCTGGTCATCCCATAAAACGCTTCTGCAAGGGGCATGGCGCCAATGGCTGCCGGCAATCCGTGGCCGGTAAAATCACCCAGCAGAACGTGCACCCCCCCATCCGGGCGATACTGTGCCAGCACTGTGTCGCCGTTGAACATGGCGCGGGATGACAGTGCGTAGCGCACATTGTCGATACGAACATGGCCCGACTGGGTGACATTGTCATAGACTTTCTTGGCCACCGCCTGCTCCAGCAACAATTGGCGATGATTGGCCTGCAGCGCCCCATGCATGCTGCGCATGCGACTGAAGGCCAGCAATTTGGCGCGCAGTATGACCCGGTTGTAGGGTTTGGTGAGGAAATCGTCGCCACCGGAGTTCAGGCATTGCGCCAGCGAATCCGCATCCTGCAGCGAGGTCAGAAAGATGATAGGTACCAGCTCGTTGCCCGCCAGTGCCTTGATTTCACGCGCTGCATCCATGCCGTCCAGAACCGGCATCAAGACGTCCAGCAGCACCAGGTCAGGCCGCTGCGCCGAATAGACATCGATGGCTTCCTGACCATCCGCGGCTTCGAGTACCTGATGCCCTTCCTTGCGCACGATGGCACTGAGAATCATGCGGTCGGTCTGATTATCGTCAGCGATCAGGACCCGGAGTTCTTCTGTCATGGCAACATGCGCAACTACTCTATATGGAAGAGCTGTCCGAAATTCGAAATATTGAGGATCTTGCGCACGTCCGGGTTGCAGTTGACAATACTGATGCTGGCACTGTCCCCGCCGGCATGATCGCGCAGCAAGAGCAGCATGCCGAGCGCCGAACTGTCGAGGTAGGTCGCGTCAGTCATGTCTATCGTATACTTTTGCACATCGGCAGCAGCACTTTCATACGTCTGGCGAAAGTCCTGATGAGCGCTGAAGTCGAAACGACCGGCGACCTTGATGGTCAATTCAGTGCCGTCTGAAGATGGATGAGCCGATACTGTCATGGATCTCTGTCCTCATTGGTCCTCACTGTTCCCCGAAACCAGCCACAGCAGGGGCTTGCGGGGCAACGGACTGACCGCGGCTGCAGAGCAACTAACGCGGTTCAGTAGCTTCCTCAGTGTCCTGGACACTAGGATAGTGGTTCGGCGAAAAAATATCACCTTCTGCGCGGCATTGTGTTTAGAAAGTGTCAATCGGCCGGTGTTCTGTCGGGTTAATTCAGTTTGCGGCGCTGTTGCTGCTGAATCATCTCGTCCAGTAGTTTCTGTTCTTTCCGGGCTGCCTCGACCTGCTCCAGGCGAGAGATACGCTCTATGGCGCTCTCCATGGAGCGCCTTTCCAGGTGCGCGTTTTGCCACAGAACCTGAACACGCTCCAGTTCTACCTGGGCCAGGCCTACCTGTCGCGTCTGCTGACGAATAATCCCGTCCAGCTGCTCGATATAGTCCTGCAGTCGCTTCCACTGAGCCATGGTGACACCGCCCTGATCCGGGGTCTGTGCGCCCCGCTCGTAGTCCGCCTGGTAGTCCTGCAACTGTTGCAACTGCGCTTCATGGCTTTCCAGTTCGGCGCGGGCACGGGCCACCAACTCTGCCGCCTGATCTTCCCGCCGCTGGTAAAGCCGCAATACAACGTCCAGCCGCTTGGACCGCTTCATGATGACGCCCGCTCACACATCAGGACGCCTCATCTCCCGTCGAACCGGCTGGCGCCTTGCGGCGTTTCGGCAAGGGTTTGATTCCGCCTGCGGCAGGCTTTTTGCCGGCGCCCCGGCGCTGGCCTGCCTTGCTGCCTTCATTGCCTGCACCGGCCTGGCCATGGGCGCTCTGCACGAGCTGTTGCATCTGTTGTCCACTGACGGCGAAATCCACTTTTTCATTCAGCCCTTGGCGCAAAAACTGGCGCATGTCGGGCATCAGACGAACAGCCGTGTCCAGCTCCTGATCCTGGCCTTCGGTATAGGCGCCGATACTGATCAGGTCCTGACTCTGCTGAAAGCGCGAGAAAAACTGCTTGAAGGTCTGTGCCGCATGCAGGTGTACCTCGTTGATCACCTGCGGCATGGCCCGGCTGATCGACGCTTCGATGTCTATGGCGGGATAATGGCCCTGCTCTGCCAGGCGGCGAGCCAGCACGATATGGCCGTCCAGTATTGCCCGCGCGGCATCCGCCACCGGGTCCTGCTGGTCATCCCCTTCGGTGAGCACCGTATAGAAGGCAGTGATGGAGCCTCCACCCTGCTCCCCGTTACCGGCTCTCTCTACCAGGCTGGGCAAGCGGGCGAAAACCGAGGGTGGATAGCCCTTGGTAGCCGGCGGCTCGCCGATGGCCAGGGCGATTTCTCGCTGGGCCTGGGCATAGCGGGTCAGCGAATCCATCAGCAGCAGCACGTTCTTGCCCTGGTTGCGGTAGTACTCGGCAATCGCCGTGGTGTACTGGGCAGCGCGCAGGCGCAGCAAAGGCGGATCATCAGCGGGCGAGGCGACCACCACGCTGCGCGACAGGCCTTCCTCGCCCAGGATCTCGTCGATGAACTCCTTGACCTCCCGACCCCGCTCGCCGATCAGGCCGACGATGATGATGTCGGCATTGGTAAAGCGGGTCATCATGCCCAGCAACACCGACTTGCCGACCCCTGAACCGGCAAACAACCCCAGGCGCTGCCCGCGCCCTACCGACAACAACGCATTGATGGCCTTGATGCCAACATCCAGCGGTTCGCGAATGGGCTGACGGTGCATGGGATTGATATACTGGCCCTGCAGGGACTGGCGACTGCGACACTGCAGTGCGGGGCCGGTATCAATCGGCTCACCGAAACCATTGACCACGCGGCCGAGCAGTTCGTCACCAATCACCAGTTCAGAGGCGCTGGCAATGGGCACGACTTCTGCCCCGGCGCGCAGGTGGCCCATGGCCTGTACTGGCATGAGATAGGTTTTGTCTTCGGTAAAGCCAACCACCTCGGCTTCGAGATCCTGATGGCCATCTCGCACCAGGCAGCGATCACCCACCGACACGGACAGTCCGGAGGCCTCCAGCGTCAGGCCCACCAGTCGGGTCAGCTTGCCGGCGACCGGCGGTTCCGGCTGTTCCGGAACGCGGGCCAGCGCAGCGCGCAGGCTGTCAGCCAGCAGGCTCATCATCACCCTCCACGTTGCCATCAACGTCCGGTGAATCTTCGTCAGACACGTCCTGGTCAGACCTTATTTCGTCTGTTTCCGAAGTGTCTGCCTCGTCTGTCTCTATGGCCTCGGGGGATGCTTCGCTTGGTGCCTCAGCGGCGGCCGGCTTCTCTCGCGGTGCCGGTCGGTCGTCGGGGGCTTCCTGATCGAGCAGGGCCTGGAAGCGTTCCGCAGACAACTGGCGCAGCGGCTCCGGCGGCTCATCGGTGGCGAAGCCGTTGTTCATTTCCAGCAGCGCTTGAATCTGTCTCTGATAGCGTTCATCCAGGCTGTAATCCAGCAGGCTGTGCCGGGTCTTGATCTGGCATCCTCCCGGAGACAGGCTGTTGTCGGGTTGCAGGTCGACCTTCTCCAGCCAGTGCAGGCCCTGCCCCTTGAGCATGGAGCAGTCATCGGGATGCAGAAAAATCTGCATCCGCTCGTGCGCCGGCGGCATCAGCTGGATGGCCTGATGCACTATGTCCTCGATCTGCTCCGGTGTCTGTTGCAGTGCCTGAACCACCAGCCCCTGTGTCAGGCGCAGCACCAGGTCACGCAGCACAGGGGCAAGTTCCTGTTCCAGTGATGTCTCATGTTCGTTGAGGGTCTGGATAGCGGCGCCAAAGCGCTGTGTGAGATCGTCAAGAGTTGCCTTCAGCTCTGCATCTGCAGTCTCTTTGGCCTGGGTATGACCTTCTTCCTGTCCGGCAGCCAGGCCTTCGGAGCGCCCTGCCGCATAGCCCGTTTCATACCCTTCGGCATGCCCCTCTTCATAGCCGGCCTTGCAGCCTTCGGCAAACCCTTCCTCGCGCGCTGCGGCACGAATGGCCTGCAATTCTGCCGCCGATGGGGGCTGCAGGTCGGGCTCAGCGGGTGAAGAGGTTTCCTGCGCCGGGGGTTCCCGGTCTTCCCGCCGCCGACGATGGTGCGCATTGCGCGCGGCCCTGTTGCCCAAGGCGTCTTCTTCGTTGACAGGCAGCCCTTCCAGGTCCGGCAACTGCCAGGAACGGACTTCCAGTTTCTCACTGTTGGTAAAGCCCTTGCGGTTTACTGCCACAGCGAGAACCCCTTAAACCATTGAATCGGCACCGGCACCACCCAGGACAATATCGCCTGCATCCGCCATACGGCGAGCGATGGTGAGGATTTCCTTCTGCGACGATTCCACATCGGCGACGCGCACGGGGCCCATGGCCTCTATGTCATCACGCAGCAATTCGGACGCACGCTTCGACATGTTGCCCAGAATCTTCTCCATCAGGCGGTTGTCGGCACCGCGCAGGGCCACTTTGAGCAGGTCGGTATTGACCTCGCGCAACAGCGCCTGAATACCCCGGTCGTCGACATCCATCAGGTTCTCGAAGACGAACATCAGTTCTTCGATCTCGGTACCCAGATCCTCGTCGATGTCCTTGATGCCATCCAGCAGTTCGGTTTCGATGCTGCTGTCCAGATGGTTCATGATCTCTGCGGCGCGTTTCACGCCACCCAGAGCCTGCTGTTGGGCACCGGCACTGGACGCAAACTGTTTCTCGAGAATATCGTTCAACTCCTGCAGCGCTGCAGGCTGCACGGTATCCAGTGAGGCGACACGCATCATGATGTCCAGACGCACTTTCTCGTTGAAGAACTGCAGTATTTCCGCCGATTGTTCACCATCCAGATAGGCAATGACAATGGCCTGGATCTGAGGGTGCTCGTTGCGGATGATGTCGGCCACCGAACGGGGCTCCATCCACTTGAGCGTATCCAGACCGGTGGTATTGCCGCCCAGCAGGATACGATCAATCAGGCCTGACGCCTTGTCGGCACCGAGTGCCTGGGTCAGCATGGCACGGATGTATTCGTCAGAGCCCACACCCAGACTGGTGCGGCCCCCGACTTCGTCCAGAAACAGTTGCACCACCCCTTCAACCTGCTCCTGGGTGACATCCGACAACTGTGACATGGCAGTACCCACCCGCTGCACTTCCTTGGGCCCGAGATGCTTGAGCACTTCTGCAGCATCACTCTCGCCCAGCGTCATCAGCAGAATGGCCGCCTGGTCCAAACGGCGGACGCCATCCAGTGCCTTGCGATTGTCGTTACCCTTCTGTTCAGTCATCGTTCATGATCCACTTCTTCATCAGCACTGACACCTTGCCCGGGTCTTCTGCAATCAGGCCGCGCAGTGCCTCCAACTGCTTGTCAAACGACTCGGAGGGACCGGGCAGCATGTACTCGTCCGACACGCTGAGTGTCACCTTGTCATCCGATATCGCATCTTCATCGATATCCAGCGCATCCAGGGCAGCATCTTCGTCTTCCGTGTCTTCACCCTGACTCATCAGGTTGCGGATCGCCGGGCGCACCACACCGAAGATCAGGACCAGGATGAACAGTCCGCCCAGCACATAGCGCATGATTTCCCAGAACCAGGGCTCGCGCCAGAACGGGGGCTCTTCGATGATCTCTTCAGGCGCCATGAAGGCGGAATTGATCACATTGACACTGTCACCCCGGGCGGCATCAAAGCCGACCGCGTCCTGCACCAGGATGCGCAGGCGATTCAATTCTTCTTCGGTCCAGGGTATCCGCTCTACCTGACCGTCGGCGCCGGCCTGGCGCATATCGTCGACCGCAACGGCGACGGTGAGGCGGCGCAGACGACCGACCTGCTGTTGAGTGTAGCTCAGCGTCCGGTCAATCTCATAATTGCGCGTCGACTCGGAACGCTGGCTTTGCGGCGGCGGGTTGATCGGGTTGCCATCTTCGTCGACCTCTTCGGGTGCCTCTGCATCACCCGGAGGCTGGTTGGTCAGGGCGCCGGGGATACCGCCATCTGCCTGGCCGACCGTGCTTTCGTCCAGCAGTTGCTCACTGCGCAACGCGATCAGGTCGGGATTGAACAGTTCTTCAGCCTGTTCGATGCGGGTAAAGTCGACATCCGCGGACACCTGGGCACGGAAGGCGTCGTTACCGATGATAGGCTCCAGAATGCTGTGAATGCGGCGCTGCAAGTTGTCTTCCACACGGCGGGCAAACTGGAATTGGCGGTCGGTCTCCTGATCCGAAGCATCGACCTCCAGGTCACTGAGCAGGCGTCCGCGCTGGTCCACTACACTGACCTGATCGACATTCATCTGCGGAACGCTGTTGGCCACCAGGTTGACGATGGCCTTGACCTGATCCCGCTCCAGGGCGGTCCCGCCGTGCAGGTCGACAAATACACTCGCAGACCCCTGGCGCTCATCGCGCACAAAGACACTGCGCTCGGGAATGGCCAGATGTACCCGGGCACCGCGCACCTGATTCATCGACATGATGGTCCGCGCCAGTTCGCCCTCGAGACCCCGTCGGTAGCGTGCGGTCTCCATGAACTGACTGGTACCCAGGCCACCGGCATCTTCGAGCAACTCCATACCCACAGTCTGATCTGTACTCAGGCCGGCACGCGCCACGGCCAGGCGGGCGTCATGCAGTTGGCTGTCACGTACCAGGATAAGTCCCGATGAAGGGTCGATATTGAAATCTATGCGCGCATCCGACAGTACATCCAGCACGTCACGCACTTCATAGCTGTCCTGGGTGCTCATCAGAGGCCGGTAATTGGTGCCCTGTACCCAGAGGATGGCGGCAAATCCGAGCGCCACTGCCGCCGCCAGGGCGACCATCAGCCACAGTTGACGCATCATGGACAGTTTCTGAAAACCGGCCACCAGTGGATGCATGCGCTTGTTCTCGGTATCGAAACCGCCAGCTTCGTTTACCGAACTGGCATTCGCCACCGCCTCACGTCCGGATTCATCCCTGCCGCCTGTCGTGGTAGGTGAGGTTCCGGGCTGTCCGGTGCCGGTGGCGGCGGGTACGTTTTCCATCAGCGCTCTCTCTCTGAATCTGCAAGTGGCCGCTCAGTGAGTGGCGGCCTGCTCAGGCACGGCATCAGACCGGCATATTCATGATTTCTTTGTAGGCTTCCAGCAGACGATTGCGCACCTGGGTGGTGGCCTCGAAACTGACCTGGGCCTTGTTGGCGGCGATCATTACATCGGGCAGGTCGACACCGGGCGTGCCTTGTTCATAGGCGGTACGCAGCGTGTCTGCCGACTGCTGGCTCTGGTTGACGGTATCAATGGCCGACTTGAACATTTCACCGAAACGCGGCGGATCCTGGGTGGCACTGATTGGCGCCTGGCCTTCCACTCTGGGCATGCCTGCCGGTGCATCGGTCTGCAGGCGAGCCTCACCATTGATGCGCGCGCCCTGCTGGGTCATTTCGGTCGGTCTCTGTACCTGCTGGGGCTGGTTCTGCACCTGCATCTGTGAACGCATCTGACGCATCTGACTCAGAACGCTCTGCACGTCGGTTCGATTGCTGACCATTGTTTCCACCTCGATCCGTGCCGGGCTGCAGGCCCGATACTGTCAATTTTCTGTTGTCTTTCGTCTGACAGGGGATCAACTTGCAACATTAAGGCCAATTCTTGCCGCCCGGCAACTTGTGTCCTGTGCAAAAGCGCCGTCAACCGCTTGTGAGCCAGTGCTGCACACGGGACAATAAGCGACAGCTGATCTGGAGCCATCCGGATCAAGTCGCCCGTTCGCCGTTTCCAGGAGTCTGCTTCCCCACATGCCAAGGTCCATCCGTCTTGCCACCCTGCTCTTGACCGTGGGCCTGGCTTCGTCAGCCAGTGCCAATTCCCTGTCAACCGCGGTCACCGATATGGGGCGCTGGGACCCACGCGTTCACCTGCATGGCGGTGTACAACTTATTGAGCTGCCGGAACAGGGAGACAACCTGGATGCCTACTATATCGAGCTCAATTCCGCATTCGCTCACCGCAGTGTGTCCAATGTAAGTCTGCTGCTGGACCTGCGGGCCGAAAGCCTGCGCAGTATTGCCGGTGATGATCGAAGCACCGGGCTCTATGCCCACCTGCGACCTGGCCTCGGGTTCAGCGTCCCGCTGACCAGCAACTTTGCCGCCTATGCAGAAGCCAAAATCAATGGAAGTCTCGAGTGGTACAGCCTGAATGGGGAGCAGGAGGAGGAGTATCCGGCCCGGTACACGACCCACTTGTATGAAGCCGGCTTTGCGGACAACTACCGGGGCGCCTACTGGCGGCTTGGACTGGCCCACAGCGGTCATGCCGAACGCGCCGGCCGCACCCCCTGGCAGGCGAGAGGCCATGTCCATGTGGTGGACCCCTGGGACACCAATGCTCTCTCCTGGGGAGTCAACGGGCGCGTGGCGCCCGACTATTTTTCGATGGGTCTCAGCCTCAGCTTCTTCTGATCAAGGCGCTACAGACCCCGGCCCGATCAGGCCAGTTCGGCATCCACGTCGACGCCCATTTCCCGCAATCTCGCCATTTTGTAGCGCAGCGTGCGCGGACTGATGCCCAGATTCTCCGCCGCCTGCTTTTTGCGGCCCCTGGCAGCCCGCAGGGCATCCAGTATCAACTGGTATTCATGCTGTTTTACCCCGGCTGTCAGTATATTGTCGCCGGTCAAAGCCTGACTGCCTTGCTGTGCCGGAGCATCCCGGTCGATCAGATGCTCACCTGACAGACCCAGATCAAATTCGGAAATTCGATCGCCTTGCTGCAGGATAAGGGCACGCTGAATGGCATTGTCCATCTCCCGAATATTGCCCGGCCAACTGTGGCGCAGCATGGCCATGCGGGCCGACTCATCCAGTTGAACCGGCGGCTTGTGCATGCGATCGGCGTGGATGGCAATCAGGCGTTCCGCCAGCGGAATGATGTCCGCCGAACGCTCGCGCAAGGGCTGCCACTGCAACGGAAAGACACTGAGCCGGTAGAACAGGTCTTCCCGGAACTGGCCATCCTTGACTGCCTGGCGCAGATCCCGGTTGGTGGTGGCCAGCACGCGCACATTGAGCTGGATCGTCTTGCGCCCGCCGATGCGCTCCACCTCGCGTTCCTGCAGCACGCGCAGCAGCTTGGCCTGCAGACCCAGATCCATCTCCGAGACTTCATCCAGCAGCAGGGTGCCCCCTTCTGCCTGCTCGAACTTGCCCGGCATGGACTGGATGGCCCCGGTAAAGGCGCCCTTCTCATGCCCGAACAGGGTCGCTTCCAGCATGTTCTCGGGAATGGCCGCACAGTTGATGGCGACAAAGGGCTGGTCAGCCCGATCCGAGTGCTGGTGGACATACCGCGCCAGCACTTCTTTCCCGGTCCCGCTTTCGCCGGAGATCAGGATGGTGGAATCCGTGGGCGCCACCTTGCGGGCCAGGTCGAGCACATGCTGCGAGCTCGAATCGGCAGCTACAGGGGCCGACTCGTCCAACGTCACCCGGTTGCCGATATGGCGACCCAGGACATCCAGCAGTTGCTGCGGTTTGAACGGTTTGACCAGATAGTCCACGGCACCCTTCTGCATGGCCTCAACCGCATTGGCAACATCACCATAGGCAGTCATCAGCAGCACGGGTATTTGCGGAAAGTCGCGGCGCAGATCATCCAGCAATTCATAGCCCGACTTGCCGGGCATGCGCACATCGCTGACCACCAGTGAAATGGCGTGTCTGGCCAGCAGTGGAATCGCGGCCTCTGCCGAGTCTGCCTCAATAACCTGGTAATCGTGAATTTCCAGGGTGTCGCGCAGGGCGTCGCGCAGGTTCTGATCATCTTCCACAACCAGTATGGTCAGAGCTGAACTCATGATGCTGTCTCCGTGGTTACATATTCAGGCAAAGTCAGATGGGCACAGGCCCCCTGCGCCGTGTTGTACATTGTCAGTTGGCCCCCATGGGCGCGCACAACCGCCAGAACGACGGCCAGGCCAAGGCCGGTGCCATTGGCTTTGGTGGTCAGAAAGGGCTCACCCAGTTGCTGCAGCACAGGCTCCGGAATGCCGGGGCCATGATCCTGCAATACCAGCGCCAGCGAACCTTCCGCGCGCTGTACGCGAAGATTGAGCGAGGCGTTCTGGCCCACTGCTTCAACGGCATTGTTGACCAGATTGCACAGAGCGCCGATCAGCGTGTCGCGATTGCAGATCACTCGGGCGTCAGGTGCTTCATTGAGCAGATTCAGGGTGGAGTGGCTGCGCTCCAGCACGGCGGCGCTGGCATGACGCAGACCATCCAGCAGGTCCGTGACGGTCACCCGGTCCACCAGACGCACATCGCCACGGGCAAAGATCAGCATGTCGTGCACCTGCTTTTCCAGATGCTCGAGACGAGACTGAATCTTTTCCGCGAAGCGTGCCCGATGGGCCGGTGAGAGGTCCTGCTGACGAAGATTGTCGGTATACAGCATGGCCGCCGACAGGGGAGTACGGATCTGGTGGGCCAGGCTGGCGACCATGCGCCCTATACCTGCAAGCCTCTGGTGTTGTGACACCTTGGCCTGCAACTGACGGGTAGCCGTCAGGTCATTGATCACCACCAGTTGGCCATGGCCTTCCAGGGCACAGGTATCGAGGCTGACCATTTGACCGTTGTGCAGGGAGATTTCGTGGCCGTCGTGCTCCTGCGGACGGAACGCCAATTGAATGACACGTCCCCAGGGCTGGCCGACCAGTCGCGGCAGTTTGGGATGTTCGAGCAGCGCTTCTGCAGCCGGATTGGCGATATCAATACGCCCTCGGCGGCCGATGACGATGACCCCGGTGGGCAGCATGCGCAGCAGGCCCTGAAGCTGGTCTGCCAGACGGGCTTTCTCTTCCAGTTCCCGCATGTGCTGGGCGCTGAGCGCACGTATTTCGCCATTCAACGCGTCTACTTCACGCGCAAAATCTTCAACGGTACGCTGGTCGGATCGGGTTGCTGCTGATGACACTGCCAATATTCCGTCTTCCGAATCGGTTTAGACAGTGTCACTGCAAGGGGTGTGCCGTTCTCTTCACTCGCGCTTCAGAAGCCCGTATTTGCGCATCTTTTCCACCAGTGTTGTACGGCGCAACTGCAAGCGGTCAGCGGCCCTGGCCACCACGTCATCACAGTCTTCCAGAGCCTGGCGGATCAGCTCTTTCTCCAGCTCAGTCAGATATTGCTTTAGGTCCATGCCATTGACCGGCAGCAACGCCTGTGGCTGTGGCATGTTGTCTGCCCCACTGTCCACCAGGTCAACCGGCACCGGGGCGCGCACGGGCAACTCTTCCGGGTCACCATCTTCGACATGACGGTATTTGGGCGGCAGCTCCTGCACACCCACCACGCTGTAGGGGTGCATGATCACCAGACGCTCTACCAGGTTGGCCAGCTCACGAACATTGCCCGCCCAGTCATGACGGGTCAGCGACATGATGGCGGCGGAGTTGAACTGGACCGAACCCCGCTTTTCGTTCTCTACCCGGCGAATAAGCTCATTGATCAGCAGGGGGATATCTTCCGAGCGCTCGCGCAGTGCTGGCATCTCAATGGGAAAGACGTTCAGACGGTAATAGAGGTCTTCGCGAAAGGATCCATCGGAAATCATGTCTTCGAGGTTTCTGTGGGTGGCGGCGATGACCCGTACATTGGTGTTGAAAGTCTTGTTGCCACCGACGCGCTCGTAGGTATTTTCCTGCAGCACCCGTAACAGCTTGACCTGCATGGCCAACGGCATGTCTCCGATTTCATCGAGGAAAAGAGTGCCGCCCTCCGCCATTTCGAAGCGCCCGGCACGGGCTGTAATGGCACCGGTGAAGGCTCCCTTCTCGTGTCCGAACAGTTCGCTCTCCAGCAGTTCTCCCGGAATGGCACCGCAGTTAACTGGCACAAAAGGTTCGTCCTTGCGATTGCTGTGGTAATGCAGATTGCGCGCGACCACCTCTTTCCCGGTGCCTGACTCACCCAGAATCAGAACGGTCACATCCTTGTCGGCAACCTGGGCCATCATCTCCCGCACATGCTGAACACTGCGGGAGCTGCCGACCAGACTGCGAAACAATCGGGTATCCCGCTGCTGCTGTCGGGCGCGCCCCCACTCATACTGCTCCCGATACATCTGACAGCGATGCATCGCGTCAATCAATCGGTTGTAGGTCGCCGGCCACTTGAGTTGGCCCAGCACGGTGTTGCGACACGATTCAGGCAATTCGTTGACATCAACGACCTGCCCCAGCGTGACAATAGGCAGGCCGCGGTTCCAGGCAAAGATCTCTTCCACCAACTCGGCCGCCGGTTTCTCCGTCGGTCCCAGAATGACACCGCCAAACCCCATCGGGCTGGATTTAAGATGTTCTTCAACAACTGACTGCCACCCGGAACCAGGCAGAGTCAGTGTTTCATCCTGCAGAAAATTGAAAATAAGACTGACTTCCTCGCGTAAAGCTGCATCGTCAACCAATACGAGAAACTTGTTTTCTTGCCACATGCGATGTCACTTCCTTCTCGCTGCCGGAACTGCCCAGAGACGTCTCACACCCGAGGTTGTATCATTATGGGGGAAAGAGTCAAATATTTGTCAATATTTTAGACAACTCTGCACAGGGTCCTGTGCAGAGCTTTACGCAAGTGGCGAACGATGGGTTCACCGGACTGGATGACATTGGCGGACCCTGCACACCGACTATCGCCCCTGCACCAGGCCGTCAGCCTTTGTCGCCGGTGGGTTCCGCGGGTGGGTTGTCGGCTTGGCGGGCGGCTCCCGAGGCCTCCTGCACAATGGACTGGCGCTCTTTTCTGAGGTCGTCTTCTTTTTGACGCAGCACCTCATCAAGATGTTGAGCCTGGACCAGTGCTTTCTGCAGATACTCGATGAGCGCCTGCAAACGGATGTCAACTTCATTGCTGGTAAAACCCATCGCCAGGGCGCGATTCAGATCACCAGCGACCCGGTCCAGGGTCAGCGCGACCTCACCGAGTGCTGTCCAGTCATGCTTCACCATGGCTGCCCTGGCCCGATCATGGCAGTCATGGAGTTGGCGGAGAAAGTCGGCCTCATCGGGCAGGCTGTTCGAGTCCCCGAGATGGCGGTGAGCGGTCACTGACCGCCCCCAGCCACTTCTTTAAGTGCCTCTTCACGTATGCCGTCCCACGCCGTCTTGATTTCGGTCATCAGGCGCATGACTTCGTCCACGATCTCTGGATCATTCTTCAGATTGGCTTCGAACAGGCGCCGCGTCATGTAGTCATACAGGCGCTCCAGGTTCAGCGCAATTTCTCCAGCGTCCATGTTGAGGCTTTCCTGCAGGCCCGAAATGATCTTGATGGCGGAGTTGAGCATCTTGTTGCGCTGCTCGATTTCGTTGCGTTCTATATGCCCTTTTGCCGCCGCCATGCGGTCAAGCGATCCATCAATCAACAGCTGAATCAGCCGGTGGGGATCAGCGTCCATGACGCTGGTCTGAGTGCTCACGGACTGGTACTGCTTCGCTGCACGTGAATACATGGTGCGGTCCTCTTCATCGGTCAGACAACGGTTCAGCTACTTTGGCGACCGCTGCTGCAGGAACTTGAATCTATTCTGGCACAGACCTTGAAATAATGCCTGTGGAAGCTCACTGCGGGCTGCCGTGTACCAGGCCGGAGGCCCAGTACTGGCGGGCTGCAAACGATCCTGATGGTGCCAATCGCGATATTAAATCGCGCGCGCCACCAGGCAACAGACTGCCGCCAATCGGCAACGCTATGCCGGAGAGAACGCATGACTGAGGCAAGACAGATCCAATCGCACGCCGCTCCTCTGCAGGATCGGGAAGCTCAACGCCTGGAGAGGCAGGCGGCATGGCATGTCGATCGCATGGGTGTGCGTGGCATTCCGCGCAGTGAGCAGGCGTTCCATCTGCGCGAGGCGCGCCGCATCGGCCAGGCCCTGCTTGGCCAGACTTCAGGGCAGGCCAGTGGGCACAATCTGCTGGGTCGCCTGGCGCTTGAAGCCGGTGAGTTCGGCAAGGCAGGACAGCATCTGAATCAGGCCCTGCGCCTCAACCCGCAGGATGCCGGCATACACTTCAGCCTGGGGCACGTGGCGCTGCAGCGCCAGCAACTGGCAGAGGCTGCTGGTCGATTTCGTCAGGCCATGGCGCTGGACTCGGAAGCGACTGTGGCAGACCAGTCTCTGGCCTACGTCAAGTTCCGCAGCGGCATGTACGCCGAAGCCTTCAGCGACTACCGCACTCTGATCCGGCGCTACCCCAATCGCTGGACGCTGAAAACCCGTCTGCTGGATTGTGCAGAGCGTGTGCAGGCCGACTATGATGACCCCGCGCTGTCTGATGATGTGGTCGAACTGCTGCAGACCGACGATCTCAACTATCAGAGCCTTGCACCACTCGCCGGATCGCTGCTGCGCCACCGCTATCAACTGCAGGACCCGGACAGCCGCATAGATCTGGCAGCACTGGTTGCGGACCCACTGCTCAACGCGGCACTGCCGCGCCTGCTGTTCGTTCACCCCGAACTGGACGAACTGCTGGCCACTTTGCGTACCACCTGCCTGCATCACCACCTGACGTTGGGCGACTTCGATCCACAGTTGCTGACGCTGCTGCAGGGGCTGGCCTGGTATGGCCTGAACTGTGAATTCGTTCTGGCCGAGACGGATGACGAAACAGCGACACTCGACAACCTGGTGGCCTGGTGCGCCGAACAGTCGGCACAGGGCAATATCAGCGCCGTGGCCCTTCCTGCCTGCCTGCTGGCGTTGTATCGTCCGCTGCACACGCTGAGCTGGCTGCCGGCGCCTGATGCCCTGCGGGGTGTCTGGCCTGACTGTCTTCATGCCCTGTTGGCGGCGCACCTGCAGGACCCGGAACAGGAACAGTTGCAGGTCGAGAAGATCCTGTCTCTTACCCCACTAGCCGGCGGCGTGTCTGCTGCGGTCCAGACCCAGTATGAAGAAAACCCCTATCCAAGATGGCAGCATCTGCCGAGGCACAGCCCAACCGACTACATGGCGGCAGTGGCGGCGGAAATCCCCGCCTTCAAGCCAAGGACCAGCCGTCAGGGCAGATTGCACATACTGGTCGCAGGTACCGGCACAGGTCGCCATGCCATTCACCTTGCCCGGCACTTCCTCGATACACGTGTGCTGGCCGTGGATCTGAGCCGACGCAGCCTGGCCTACGGGGAGACCAAGGCAGCGCAACTGGATATCACCAATATAGAGTTCCGGCAGGCGGACATTCTGCATCTGCATCATGTCAAACAGCAGTTTGATGTCATTGAATGCAGCGGCGTTCTGCATCACATGGAAGATCCGATGGCCGGCTGGCACCAGCTCTGTTCGAGACTGCGCCCGGGCGGCCTGATGAAGATCGGGCTCTACAGCACCCGGGCGCGCACCATCATCCATCAGTTGCGGGCCATCATTACCGAGCAGGGGCTCAAGCCGACACCGTCGGATATACGACGCTTCCGCCGCTCCGTGTTGCGCGAGGCCGGTGCACCCGAACTGGCCACCCTGCTCCACTCAGTCGACTTCTATTCCATGAGCGGCGTACGGGACCTGCTGTTTCATGTTCAGGAGCATACCTTCACGCCGGCAGAGTTGGCGAACATGATCGATGAGCTGCCGCTCAGCTTTCTAGGCTTCGTTCTGCCAGCCAGCGCCCGTCGGTCCTACCAGCACTTCTTCCCGGACGACCCTCTCCTCAACCGGCTGGACAACTGGGAGATTCTGGAGCGTGATAACCCGGAACTGTTTGGCGGCATGTATCAACTGTATCTGCGCAAAGAGTGATCGCCGAGAGCGGCCGAATGACGGAAATGTGGACACGGTCACGAACTTGAACCCAGGGGTAGTGGCCAGGTCGGGAGTCCCTGCTATATGATGAGGTTCCCTCGCTCAGCATCAAAAAGGACCTGATCATGCCCGAGCACCGCTACGATATCGTTTTCCGGGGTGAGTTGCAGGACAACTTTGACCCGGAAGAAGCCAAGGCGCGCTTCGCTCGAGCCTTTTCCATGGCAACAGAACGTGTCGAACTGCTGTTTCGACGTTCAGCCACTACCCTTAAATCAGATCTGGATGGGGCGTCGGCGCGCCATTATGTGCAGCGTCTGGCTCAATTGGGCCTGAAAGTTGATCAGGTGGTTCGCGCCAGCTCGAGTTCTGCTGACAATTTGAGCCTGGTGCCTACCGCAGAAGAGACTGCCGGACAGTCCCATGGTCAAAAGGACGCTGGGCCTCGCACACAGAGCAACCAGCAGGGTGGCCGGTCAGGGCAGCAGGCGACGGCAGAGGCCGATGATCAGCCGCGCATGTCACCTTTCGTATTCAGTGGTGAAGGCCGGGAATATTTCGGCATCTGGATCGTCAATATCCTGCTGTCGATTGTTACGCTGGGGATCTACTCGGCCTGGGCCAAGGTGCGCAACAAGCAGTACTTCTACGGTAACACGGAGCTGGATGGTGCCCGATTCGAATATACCGCCGAACCGAAAAGAATACTCTTCGGTCGACTCATCGCTTTTGTCTTCTTCGTAGTCTATTCGGTGATGATCGAATTGTCGGCAGTGACAGCACTTCTGGCCTTTTTGGCACTGGTGGCGTTCATGCCCTGGGCCATTCGCCAGGCGCTACGGTTCAATGCGCGCTACAGCAGCTATCGCAATGTGCCCTTCCGCTTCACCGGCAGCCTGCTTGATTCGTTTCTGGCGTTCGTTGCCTGGCCCCTGCTGGCGGTGATCACGCTGGGTATCCTGACCCCCATGATGCTGCACCGTCAGCAGCACTTCATAATCGGCAACCATCACTGGGGAACGGTTCCGTTCCACTTTTCCGCACCGGTCAGTGCCTACTACATGATGAGCATCAAACTGGTCGGCGTTCTGATCGGCGGTGGCTTGGCACTCTGGGCATTGTCCAGCCTGGGGTTGCCGGGCTTGCTGCTGTTCATTCTTGGTCTCTCTCTGTACCTTGTTCTGCTGGCCGTGTTCAATGTGTCCATGGCCAATCTGAAGTTCAATTTCGCCGCCCTGCGCATGGCCCGCCGCGAGCACGGGTTTGAGGCCAATTGGGAAGTTGGCTCCTATTTTCAGTTGATTCTGGTCAACACGCTGGCCACCTTGGTCACGCTGGGCCTGTTTACCCCCTGGGCGAAAGTGAGGGCGGCACTTTATGCCGCGCACTATACAGAGGCCATGATTGATGGCGATCTGGATGACATTGCTGCCGCTGAGCGCGAGAAAACCAGCACCATTGCCGAAGGCGTCGGTGATCTGTTTGATCTGGATGTTGGAGCCTGATCAATGGCCATTGAGGGCGAGTGGTACAGCCCGGGCAGTTCGCGCCGTCAGGCGGCAAGGCTGGAAATCAGTGCTGGCGGCCGACTCACGGTAAGACTGCCGGAACAGGACCTCGAAGTGGCCAGCGCTCCGGCAGCCGACTGGCAGTTCAACGACCGTCTGGGCAACACCACGCGCTTTCTCGGGCATCCTGACGGCGGTCGGTTTGCCACGCTGGACCAGGATGCGGTTGACGACCTGCAAGCGCAGTATCGCCCTTCCTGGCTGACCAGCGTGGTACATCGCCTTGAGTCCCACAAACGCTTTATCGCTCTGACCGTGCTGGTGGTGGTCGCCTTCGGCTGGGTCACCCTGACTTGGGGCGTCCCCGCACTGGCCAGCGCCATGGCAGAAAGGGTGCCGCGGGCTGCGGTGGAACAACTGACCCGAGAAACCATGACAGTGGCTGATCGAGTCTGGTTCAGTGACAGCCGGCTGTCGACCGACGACAAGGAGCGGTTGCGCGATCATTTTTCGCCAATCAAGGCCAATCACCCCCATCTGGAACTGCAGCTTCTATTTCGTGACGGCGGTCCGCTAGGCGCCAATGCCATAGCGCTGCCGGATGGCACCATGGTGATGACCGACCAACTGGTGCGTCTGGCCGAGCATGACGATGAACTGAGCGCTGTACTGCTACACGAAATTGGTCATATTGAACATAACCACGGTCTGCAGGCCCTGATTCAGAGCTCTCTGATCGGCCTGGCCTTTGTCATGCTGACCGGTGACGCGTCAGCCACAGCGGAAGTGCTGCTGGGTGCCCCTCTGATCATCAACGAACTGGCTTACAGTCGCCGGGCGGAATTCGAGGCCGATGACTATGCGCGGGACTACATGCTGACGCACGACATCCCCCTCAGCCACTTTCACAACATCATGTGGCGACTGAGCTACGGTGAAGAGTTTGACCCCGATGCGGATCTCGCAAATTTTGGCGACTACAGCCCGATAAGCCGGTACATGGCCACCCACCCACCGACGCCAGAGCGCATAGAGCGATTTCAGGCGCCCTGAGCGCGCCCAAGGCCGCTGCCTGCAATATGGCTCCCTGTGGGCACTGGCTTGCCTGCCCTTTGAGTAGCGCTGAGCACGGCCAAGGCCGGCGCCTACAGAGCGTTTTCAGGCGCCCTGAGCGCGGCCAAGGCCGGCGCCTACAATGCGCAGCGGCCACATGGGAGTCGCCCAACCCTAGAAACGGACCGCAAAGTCGGCACTGAACCCGGTATTCAGCAGCAGGTCGACCTCATCCTCGGAATTGGGCTTGTACCAGCCACTGAATTCAAGCTGCGTGACCCAGGGGGTCAGGCCGATACCGGCAGTGATGATGCTCGCATCATCGACGGCCAGATTGTTCCGGTAGCCGGCACGGAAGCGCGCCCAGTCCCAGGCATTGAATTCACCGCCAATACCGAAATAGCGGGTGGGTACACCAAAGCCGATGGGGTCGTTCTCGGTCAGGTCAATATCCATCGTTACCCGGGTCAGTCGAGTTTGGTGAGACACACCGGCTCGAACCTTGGGGCCGATGTCGATATCGCGACCATCACCACTTTCAAAACTCTGGGGTATCAGGTCTTTAACCACCGCACCCACTGAGAACATGCCCAAGCCGGGTTGCTGGAAACTCTGCGCCACCCCAATGTCCAGATTGACCGCAACATATTCGTTGGTATTCTCATTGATAAAACTGGCATCTACCGAATCAGCGTCATCAAAGGCAATCACATCACCGAACACCTGAATGTACTGAATCTTGGCCGTGGCACCGACCGACAGATTACCGTACACGTTGGGGAAATCCATGCCCGAGCCAAATGCAAGTTCGGTGATATTGGCACCCAGCAGGTCAATGGTGGAGTCGAGGTCTTCTTCATCGAAGGTCAGGATGTCTGCGTCATCATCCACCTCACCGCCTACGAACAGTTCATTCTCCGAATTGAAGCTCTCGACCACGGCTCTTTGCGCATCGAAGTCGTCTCTGGCGTCCTCGAAAGCGGACTGCGCACCGGCATCATTGGGCGCAGCTTCAAAAGCCTCGGCTGCATCAACCAGTGTTTCCAGGCGCTGATTCAGCTCTTCTACGGCCTCCAGATAGTCATCCAGGTCGTCCAGTACAAAATTCAGGTTCTGCAGATCGCTTTCCTGCAGATTGAGGCGGGCACCACCATAGGTATTGTTGCTCAGGGCTATAGCAAAAGGCACATCCCCGCGCGGCATGGTCAGCCCGAGACCCGCCAGCAGGCCGAAATTGACGGGCCGGTCAGAGAAGGCCCGGAAGGTTTTTTCGGTGCTTTCCACCAGGCCCCGATAATTGCCGACACTGCCCTGCGTTTCATTGGTCGCCGCGGTCTGGTTCTGCTGGGCAGCGCGCAGGTCGTCCAGGGTGCTGCTATCCGTTTCATCAAAATTGTTGGCTGCATCCGCCGTATCGCCTGCCGCGTCGGCCAGATTGCTGGCTGACGTGTTCAATTGCCCGTAGTCAAAGTCCTGATAGGTTTCGAGGTCTTCATCGAGGAATTGCTGAAGGTTGAAGGCAAAACCGTTGGGATCTTCCAGAAACAGAGTGCCCGACCCGATCGTCAGGTCGAAGTCATACTCGCCCCGGATAGGGGTGATCATGGCCGGGTTGAGCGCACTGGAGGACGCGACACCGGCTCCCCCCATGCTGTTGATCTGCGGGCTGTTGACGATCATGCCACCGGCGGTGGCTCCGGAAGCAGCCAGCATGGCTGCGGTCAGGGCTGAGAGTCGGCGCATTATTCCTCCAGGGATCACTGCTCATGTCGAGGTTACTCCGGCCCCACTGCTGGAAAACCGGCGCGTCAGATCAATAATAGCCGAATATCAGTATGTCGAATGTAAAGATGCCAGAATAGTGGGCTTGACGAGGCGCTCTTGAGACAGAAGCAGGACCGGGTTATTGCCGGGCGTACTGAACATTGCTGTTCTCAACCACCAGAAGCAGCTCTTCAACCCGCTTCTCGAACGCTTCGCGTTGATCATCCGGCACCGATTCTGCCATCGGGATTTCGGCTCGCATCGGATCAACCGGGCGCCCGTTGATGTGCAGTTCAAAGTGCAGGTGGGGCCCGGTGACGCGACCGGTAGCGCCGGAAAGGCCGATTCGGTCACCCCGGTTGACGCTTTGACCGTGGCGAACCAGGATTCGATCCAGGTGCATGTAGCGCGTGGTATAGCGAGAGCCATGCTGTATTTCGACGTACTTGCCGGCGAAAGGATGGTTTTCGACCCGGGTGACGACACCATCGCCGGTGGTCAGCACGGGCGTGCCCGTACTCATGGCAAAGTCAGTGCCATTGTGCGGGGTCACCCGCCCGGTGACCGGATGCCGCCGAGTCGGATTGAAACCAGAAGAGATACGATACCGCTGATTGGACGGGTAGCGCATGAAGGCCCGTTGCAGGCTTTCGCCCTTCTCGTCGTAATAGTTGCCGTCTTCAAACAGGAAGGCCGAGCGCTTGGTGTGGCCATGAATGCGGATAGCCTCGATGCGCGTTCGACCCGTTGCTCGGCCATTGATCATCTGTTCGGCACGGATAACGTCAAAAGTGTCCCCTGCACGAATCTGGCGCCGGAAGTCAATACTGTCTTCAAGCAGTCGAGTGATCTCGGCGACTTCCCGATCGCTCAGGCCGGCGCCGCGCGCTGAAACATAAAAGCTGCCGTTGATTTCGCCACCGATGACCCGCTGCGGCCAATCGCCTTCGATGAGGGTTTCCTCATACTCGAAGCTGTCATCATCAAAACGTTCGTATGCCACCTGGTAGCCGGCATGCACATAGAGCTCCATGCGCTCCAGGCGGCCGGTGTCAGGGTGCTTGTAAAATTTCAAGCGATGACCCGCGCGCAAGACGTCGAGCGCCAGCAAGGATTCATCGGCTGACAAAATCTGATACATGACGGTCTGGCCCAGGCCCATGCGGTCAAAAATGCCACTCAGGCTGTCACCGGAGGAAATCTCATAGGTGTCGACATCATAGGGGCTGCTGTCTATCTGCACAGCCGCCATGCCTTCGCCGCGCAGACGCTCACGCAAACGCTCTTCAGTGAAGTTGCCGGGCAGAAAGCCCCCATTGAGGGCATCAAGGTGAGACAATTCGGGGGGCAGATACACGGCGGCCTCAAGCCCCTGGTCTTCGGTGGGCCAGATCATGACGACCAGGACCAGAAGTGCCAGTATACTGATGCCGCGCCGGTGCAGGTGCGGTATGGTTTGCCAGCCTCTGTGCAGACGCCTGACCTGTGTCACTCCCATAATTACAACTCTGAGCCTGAACTATACTACGCGCCGGTACTGCCCGGTCGCGTGAGCATTATGATGTCAGCGCTGAAATGTTTGCAACAGTTACGATCCATTGACGCTTGTAAAGCCAGAATGAATCACATTTTTGGCACTACGGTCAAATTAGCCCTTGCGCTCACTCAGCGAATGAAGTTGAACAATGACAACCCGGATACTTTGGCATAGGCCTGCTGTGCCGCCTCCAGGATCATGGTCTCCATCTGCAGCTTGCTAACGGCTTCGGCATAGTCGACGTCCTTCAGTTTTGAGCGCACATCCTGCAGGGTCAACTTGCTCTCTTCGTGCACATTCAGGGTTGATTCGGCGGTATTGATACGCGCACCGATCTTGGCCCGATAAATGGACATATTCTCGATACCGGCGTCCAGATTATCCAGCGACTCGCCAACCAGGCGATCCAGGGCCTGAGTGTCTGCAGGGCTGTCACCCAGTCTGTTGAGACCTTCCACAAGCTTCTGAATGGTCTGCAGCGGCCCCTGCTTGCGAGTCGTTTCCAGGGTGAAGTTGTCACCGGCCCGAGGCTGGCCGGTTATGCGGACCTCCATGCCGGCAATGCTGACCGCCCTGCCCGGGACATATTCCACATTTTTCAGATTGTCGATCACCGAATTGTCACTGCGCCGGCGCACAGTAAAATTCTTGCCCGGTGGCTCGGTGTCCAGCTCGTTGTTGAAGGTGATGATGGCATCATCGGGAAACAGATCTTCCAGCTTGTCTGCGTCCCGGGTCACCCCAGCCGAAATCACTCCGGTAGGGTTGCCCTGGTTACGCGGACTGGCCGAGGTAATGAAGGACGGATTATCCACCGGGACATCAAGAAAGATATCCTTTCCGTTGTCGCTGGCCGGTATGCGGGCCGAGTTCGAAATGCGGATTTGGCGCTGCCCTTCATCCCCCTGATAGTTGAAGCCCCCGCCAGGGGCCTGTGCAAAGGGTTTGGTCTGTCCGGAAAACCCGGAAAACAGATATTCACCGGTAGCATCCTGAGAATTGGTCAGTTGCAGCAGTTCCTCCAGACGCACCTTCATTTCGGCGGCATAGGCCTGACGGTCTTTTTGTGTCGTGGAGGACGTATTGGACGCCACAGCCAACTCACGGACCCTCTGCATGACTTCTTCGGCGCCCTTCAGGTAACCTTCCTGCAATTCGAGTCGACCCGTAACCGAGTTGATGTTCTTGATGTACTGATTGGTCAGGTCGATGTCCTGATCTAGTTGCAGAATGCGCGCGGCATCCACGGGATCATCCGCCGGGGTAAGCACTCGCACACCGGTTGCCACCCGCTCTTCCGAGCGCGCCACCTGCGCCTGGTTGCGCAGTATATTGTTCAGAGAAC
>NZ_JAIUMC010000013.1 GCF_022565775.1 Natronospirillum sp. | reverse complement strand
AAGACTGGGGGCACTACGTCAGTGAATGCGATATACCTCTGACACTGCTGCATGGGAAAGACAATCCGACCACGCCCTTTGAGTATCTCAACATCTTTACGGAGTTGAATCCAAAGGTTCAGATTCGGGGGTTCGAAAAAAGTGGGCTCACCCTGGCGTTGAGTGAGCCCGAAGCCATTTATCGCATGCTCTGATGCCGACCCTCCACGGCCTGCAGGGGATGGTTCAGTCGATCAAACCTTCGCGGCTGTAATCGGTGGGCTGCGCGGTGCGCACCGGGCGGAGGCGGAGGCCTAGATCAACTCTTTGGCTATTTGCATTACTGCCCAGGGGTTCACAATGACTGATTGTGGGATCAGAACAGGCTACTTCGTACAAGTCTAATGGGTTGCTTCTACCCAAAGGTGTTATGCGAAGCTGATTGAACAAGCCCATGCCACCATAGCTGTAATCAACCCGGCTGGTCGTACCCAAACGTTGGCCTGGCGCGTACATTGTGGCAGACCCTGCAGGTCCCGGAATATTACCCTCGGCACTGATGGGGTGGAAATGCGCTACGTGGATCATCTCGGCAAAGGTTTCAGCGCCTGCATTTGGCCTTTGACCGCCTAAAGTGGCTGTTAAAAAGGTGTTAAAGAAAAAGTTCTTCGCAGCATTATTGTCATAAAGGCCGGCTTGCGTGTTGACGGTGGCAGCATCGCGCGAATAGATGCGGTAAGGGCGGGTTTCAGCCGTCAAATCGTTGTTGCGGTTGATATCATGCTGGTAATCACTGGCATCGACAAATTGATTGGGGAACACCTCGTTGTTGACATAGCTGTTGCCGTTACTGCTTGGTGTGGCGCAAGTTTCGAACAGGTAGAGCATTTCTCGTGCGTTGGGAATGCGCCAATCATCATATCCTGCCAAGCGAGACGCGCTTTCCAGTGGGCTGGGCAACGTAGAGGGGAACCCATTCTCGGCCAGAACCTCGGCACCAAAGATGGCTTCCAGATCAATATCGCTGTCAAATTCCATATAGGCCAGCGCATCCTCAAAGGTTACTCGGGTATCGCCTAAATCAGAAGGCATGGTGCATACACCCACGCCGCCCTGCCACTCCCATGTCTGCCCGACGCTGCAGGCCTGCCACATCAAACCCGTCGGTTTGTGGATCACCACGCCATCGGTATAGCGCAAAAAGTCGCTGGTCGGTGTGCTGGGTTGACAAGTCGCGAAAGCATGACTCGTAACCAAAGTGCTTAGGCCAATCGCTAAGATAGTTTTTTTCATGTGTTGTCTCCTTATTGGTTGGCCGTTGAGTTAACGTACATCGTCAAAGACTGGCTTTCAGGGCCTGCACCATTAAAGTCGAAGGTTGAACGCTGCCCCGTGGTAAAATTTATGACCCAGTGATGGAAGTTGGAGCCAACACTATCGTTCTGAACACCAAGATCGGCATCTGGCCCTGACAACGCAGCTGGGTAAGCCGAGCTTGTCCAATACCAGTCGTCTTCCAGGTCGGTGAAGAAAGTGGTATCGGCGCTGACACCGGTTCGGCTGTAGTGCAGCAGGCTTTCGGCCTCTGCTTTGGTGGGCAAGCGCCAGCCGCTGGTTAATCCACAGCGGCTATATTCTTCAGAGTGACTCTCGGCAGCACCATAGTCACGTTTAAGACCCTGCCAATCCTGGCCTGAGGGGCGGTTTGTTTGCCAAACAAGGCCGGTTACATTGTCTCTCAAACATTCGAAGGCAGTGCTGGATGCACTGACGGGGTTGCCGTTGCTATCCAACTTGGTGTAATCAAAGCTCGCCTCACCAGAGCCCAGCTTGATGAGCTGGCCATTGGCATCACGGCCCGAGTTGCCATCTTGTTGTGCCACCCGTCCTGCCGGCAATTCAACAGCACCATTGAAGACAGCTGTGGGCCAAATGTCTGATCCGGTGGGTATTTGGGTGCAGCCCGCGATCGCTTCCGAGAAAGCATCGTTGCCGACGGTGATACAGCTACTTTCGCCCGAATCGTTGATAGCCCCAGCCACCACGGCCAGTTGTGAGCTGATGTCCACCTGGCTGGAACCAGAGGCCGCCTCCAAGCGCAAGTTCAGTAAGCGGCCATTTTCAAGGCCGGAGACTAAACAGGGCGATTCTGGGCAGGTGAACACGGCGCTAGCGCCGGCTGACGGGCTTGAACTGCTGATATCGCTGGTGCTGGTGTAGACCAGGTAGGTGTCGGCACCGTTGATTGCTTCAAAATCAACGAGGACGCTTCCTCGCATGGGCTGGGTGCGTACTGCCAGATTGGAGGTATCGACCGCAACATCTGTACCAGTGTTGTTGCCACCCGTGTTGCCATTATCACCCGTGGTGTTGGAGCCACTGCCGGAGTTACTGCTGGAGCTGCTGTTACATGCACTCAACAGCATGGCGCCGCTGACCAACGCCAGTGTCATGATTAGTTTGTTCATTGATTATCCACATAATGGTTGGCTTACAACGAAGTGCCAGACTGGTTCGAGGCGGCACTTCACCCATGGCTGCACGCTAAACGCTGATGCGAGGTCTGGCATCTACCAAATGGTACAAAGGCCAACCATTCGTCCTGCTTTCCGAAGTCCAATACCGCGCAACTGATTGACGGCTCAGGTTTCAAACTTTAATATTAGTTCTTTCTAATATATTGAGGATCAAGTCATGCAGTACTCACAAAAGTTTCAGGCCATGGCGGATGCCGCTCGCGCTCAAGTCAGAGAGGTGGCACCTGAGGACGTTGACCGTTTGGCTGCCGACGGAGCCGTCGTACTGGATATTCGCGACAGCGAAGAGCACGCCAAGGGCCATATACCCGGTTCCGTGAATATCAGCCGAGGCAAGCTGGAGATGCTGGTGGAAGACAAGATACCGGATCTGGACACACCGATCCTGTGCTACTGCAATGCCCTCAACCGGGGCTCACTGTCCGCTGCAGCGCTGCAGAGCATGGGCTACCGCGATGTCAGTGTTATTGCGGGCGGGCTCAACGGCTATCGCGCACTGGATTAAAGTAGGCCCGAGCGTCGGGTTTCGCCTTGAGACTGGGCATCCTCGACTTCATTTGGAACATCGTTGCAAGTCAGTGGCACGCTTGGTGGTCGTATCCATTGTCATGATGTAGGCTCGCCCCTTTCAAGCTGTCTACAGGGATGTTGTGCGATGTTCTATCTTGGCCTGTTTTTTGTTGCCAACCTGTTATTCTGCCTGGCCTATGTGGTTCGGGATATGGCCTGGCTGCGTGCCATCACCATCCTCGCAGCCAGCCTGACACTGCCCTATTTCTTCGCCCAGTCTGAGCCTCTTTATTCGGCCATGGGCTGGCAGGTGGCATTTATCATCATCAACAGCATCAACCTGACGGTGCTGCTGCTGGAACGCCGGCCCGTTCAACTGACCGAAGCGGAGCAACAACTGCATATTTCCACCTTTCGCACCCTGACCCCACGCGAAATGCTGCATGTGCTCAAGCCCGCACAGTGGTCCGAAGCGCAGTCGGGCGACACTCTGATCGAGCACGGTGTGCGCCTTGGCCAGTTGATGCTGATCCATCAGGGGCGGGCCGAAGTCAGAAAGCACGGGATTTTCCGCGCCAATGTCGGCCCCGGAGACTTTATCGGTGAAATGAGCTTCGCCACCGGAAATCCGACCAGTGCCGATGTCGTCACTACCGAGCCCGTACAATACCTGATCTGGCAGCGTGAGGACCTGGAGCGCCTTTATCGCAAACACCCGAACCTGAAAAACGCCATGCAGAATATTCTGGGTATCGACATGGCGCAGAAGCTCTCCCGTCACGGAGATCCAATTCTGGAAACCTGATAACCCACCGTCAGCGCTTGATCGGACCCGGCACCGTCTGCGATCAGGAGGTGAACAGGCTGTCCAGATCGAGGCCTGTCTCTCGAATCAACTGGCCCAGATCCCGGTTCACCACATTCGACCCGCTGTCAGCGCCCAGAGCCCAGTCCGCCAGCGCCTTGTGCAGGTGCTCGATGGTGGTCCGCCCTTCTATGTCGGGCAATACGGCATCGACCATACGATCCACCTCAGACTCCGGAAACAGTTCGCCATATATCCCGGTCTGAACTTTTTCGCCGAGTACCAGCATGCTGTTGCCGCGCCCGTGATCGGTACCGGCGTCACGATTGCTGCGGGTCTGGCGACCGAACTCGCCATTGATCACCACCACGACATTCTGCCGCGCAGTTGTATCCATGCTGTCGAACAGGGATTCCAGGCCACGATCCGGGTCAAAGAGGTCCTCGAAGTTGGGCTCGATCATGGTTTTCTGGTTATCGTGGCTGTCCCAGCCGTGATAATCCATCGAGATCAACCGCATGCCCATCAGGTCTGCGCTGTGATTGATCAGATCATGCGCACTGGCAATCTGGCGGGCAAAGTCGGAACGATGCAGGGTTACCGAACTGCTGCTGTCTGACAGACGGGCGATGGCTTCCGGCACCGCAACGTCCTGCAGCCGCTCTTCAAGGGACTGCCCCAGTGACCGCAACTGCTGTTCATGCTCCAGAAGCCGCGACATTCTGGGGTTGGTGTTCGAGTCCTGGAGTGCCGAATAGTAACCGCCCAAGGCTCTGGACTGGCCGGCATTCCAGTGACGCTCATCGTCGCTCTGGCGCCGTTGATCGAACAGGCCGGCATTTCGCGCATTGCCCAGCGTCAGCATGCTGTCGGTTTCCGCCCGCTGGTTGCTGCCCGTGCTGGCCGGGGCAAAACAGAGGTTGCGTGGTGTGCGGGTCAAAGAAGCCACCCTGCCACCCAGGGTGTCTGCCAAACGACCGCCCCATCCCGAACGACCATACTCGCTGGCCAGCGTATCGTGACGTCCATAGTCCAGTGCCAGCAGCGCATGAACATGGTCCCGCGAGGTGGAGCCCACCATATTGTTGATCAGGGCAGCACCGACCGACTTGTCGTCCGCCAGCAGATCGGCCAGCCACTGGGCTTTTTTCAAGACGCCGAAAGTCTCGCCGTTCAGTGTGACCGGCACATAATCCTGATCCCAGCGGGTCATGGCTTTATCGTAGGTGCCGTTCTCCAGACCGTGCGTGCGAAAATTCTGCGCCCAGTAGGTTTTGCCGAATCCACTGCTGGTCGAGGGCTGGGGCACAAAAAGATGGCGGAAGTCAGGCCCGCCATCCAGGGTCAATTGAATGACCAGTTTCGAGTCCTGTGGACTGGCCAGCGCCGGTGCCGACATCACCAGCCCGCTTGCAAGGGCTCCGCCCCCGGCCAGCCAGCGTGCGCCGGCCAGGGAAGAGACTGCCCCTTTCAGAAATTCACGCCGCTGCATTAGCGCCCCTCCTGATAATACATATAGGGTGTCGATACGATAAAGCTGATCGCCTGACCCAGGCGATTGGCCAGCAAGGCTTCGTGCTCCGGCGTCATGGTGTTGTCGATCGTCTGGTTGGCGAGATCCTGGAACTGGGTCCTGCCCTGAGGCCACAAAGGCATACACATAGACACGCTCGAGAGGGCCGAAGTTGGCCAGATCATCAGCGATAAATCGCTGCCAAAGCCATTCCGACAGCTCTTTGACCGTGTAATAGCTGTCGTTGGAAGACTCCGGCAGTGCGGTTTCCCAGCGCTTGCGCCAGATCACATCACCGTCGGGGCCCTCCAGCTCGTTGCGGATATAGCGCCAGGTATGCTGGGTGACCATGTTGTAGGTCTGACGGAAATAATCCGTACTGGTGTAGGCGTCCAGCCCGGTCTGCCCGCCAAATACATCATGGTAGGGCACAAAGACTGAGAAACCCTGCTCCCACAGATCCCATTCGTGGTTATACACATAGTTCCACTGATCATTGTCCTCGTTGTAGTCCAGCCGGAAGACATCGTCGTTGCGCGTGGACAGCAGGTTGTGGACGGTCATCAGACGGTCAAAAATGCTGTAGTACTTGACCCGATCCGCCGTGTGGAAATCGGTGCTGATGGCATAGGCCCGAAGGAACGCCATCAGTTCCTTCTCGTCCATACCGGCCCAGTGCGCCCGCAGGCGGTCTTTCATCTCCGGCTTGTCCATGATCTCGTCGTCGGCCAGCCAGCGGATGATCATCACCGGCAGATTGTGCAGGCTCTGTGGATGCTCGATGGCCAGAGGCCCGAGTTGCTCCAGCTTCTCGAGCGCATTGTTGCCGGCAATCTGATGCCCCAGAATCTCCAGGTCAGCCCGGTGATGGGAATCCTGGTCGTAGGTGACATCCGCCTTTTCAGGACTGTCCCAGGCGTCACCACCCAACTGTATGCCAGTGAGCAGGCGCGCCATGTTGGGGATGGTGACTTCCTCGTGGTATGTCTCGTCCCCGTCGAAATCGGACGGGTTGTTGCTGCTGTTCAGAATACCGAAGAAGAGCTGGAAATATTCCCGCGCAAAATTTTCATTGCCTCGAAAGACGCCATTGTCAAAGGTGGCCACACGGTGGTTGTACTGCTGAGCAATGGCCGAACTGGCAGCGGCGACAGTGAGCACTTCATCAAATGAACGGCCCTCTTCTACTGCGGTCATGATGTCGTCGTAGTAGCGCACGACCTGGTGATTGATCATGCCATTGGCATTGAGATTCACGGCCAGATGGTAATTGGTCAGATACAAGCCGATTTTCTGTCGCACGGGATTCAAACCGCGAGTCATCGTGGCCTGATACCAGAGCCGCGCCGGTGAGCGCCAACTATCGTCTCCGGCAAGAGCATAATGGCCGCGCATCTCCCGCAGCGGGTTGCTCGCGGCGTCGCTGGACCAATAATCACTCAGACCGGACAGAGTACCGTCGCTACCGACATGGTCAGCGCTCTCTATCGGCGACAGCAACGGATGAAACTCATCCACCACCAGAATCTCAGCAATGGCTTCAGCCGGCGGCATTGCAGCCCAGGCATTGATTTGTTCATCGGAGGCATGGCCACCAAAGGCGAACAGGTGGAGCACACGTCTGACCGCACCTTCTGTCCATTCATCGGACGACACAAACGTCAATCCGCCACTGACCTCCTGCGGAGGATCCGCGGCTTCGAACTCTACCTCTGATGTCTCCGACTCCTGGTTTGCCGAGGATGACGAAGAAGAGGAGGACGAGGAAGATCCATTACAGCCGGCCAACAGCAGCGCCAATGGCAGCAGACTGATGCCGAGCAGACGTTGCCAGGATGACAACCCGAGTTGAACTGCAACCATGGTGTCTGTTCCAGAGACAGGCTCACCGCTGAACCTGTGAATTCAATGATGCCTGGCTGGCGGACTCTCGCAGCCAATCCAGGCCCGCTGGCGCTTGTCTGCGCGGGAGGGTACGAAGGCAGGTAACCGGATAACCCTGAAACGAATCCGTGTCATGATTCTAAATAAAGCACACGGACGGCAGTAACGCAAAATAAGGCGAGATCGACAGAAAAACAGGACAGCCAGTGCGTCTCCGGAATGAGCAAAATCTGGCGCCCGATGCTGTACAATGCGCTGCCAACAGATAACGGAGCGCCCTTTTGACCTCGACCGACTTCACCCAGTTGCCCCTGAAGCCCGAACTTCTGCAGAACCTCGACAGCCTGGGCTACCACCAGATGACGCCGATTCAGGCGCTCAGCCTGCCCCCGGTACTGGCCGGCAAGGATGTGATCGGTCAGGGGAAAACCGGTTCGGGCAAAACCGCGGCCTTTGGTCTTGGGGTGCTGAACCAGTTGGATGTGGCGTTCTGGCGGGTGCAGGCGCTGGTACTGTGCCCGACCCGGGAACTGGCCGATCAGGTCACCAAGAGCCTGCGCGCTTTGGCGCGGACACAGCACAATGTGAAAGTGCTGACACTGTGCGGCGGCATGCCGTTCGGCCCCCAGGTGGGCTCACTGGAGCATGGCGCACATATCATTGTCGGCACGCCGGGGCGGGTCGAAGAGCATGTGCGCAAGGGCAAGCTGGACCTCAGCCATCTGCGTCTGCTGGTACTGGACGAGGCCGACCGCATGCTGGACATGGGCTTTCAGCCCTCACTGGATGCCATTCTGGAGCAGGTGCCTGCCAGGCGGCAGACGCTGCTGTTCAGCGCCACCTATCCGAAGCACATCCGGCAACTGGCGGATCGCGTCATGCAGCAGCCGGTCATGGCCCGCGTCGAAGAGACCGAGACCGCACCGCGCATCGAGCAATCCTTTCACTGGGTGGCGAACGAAGACGAACGACTGCAGGCTCTGGTGAAGCTGCTGCGCGCACGATTGCCGGAGAGTGCCATTGTCTTCTGTCGCACCAAGGAGATGACCGTTGATGTCGCTGCGGCGCTGAAGGCGGAAGGATTCACCGCAGTCGCGCTGAACGGTGATCTGGAGCAGAAGCAGCGGGACCAGGTGCTGGTGCGCTTTGCCAATCGCAGTGTGTCCATTCTGGTCGCCACCGATGTGGCCGCCCGCGGCATCGACATCGAAGCGCTGGATCTGGTGGTCAATTACCAGATGGCGCTGGACACCGAAGTGCATCTGCACCGCATCGGTCGAACCGGCCGGGCCGATCAATCGGGCAGAGCCGCTACCCTGTTCAGTGACAAGGAGCGGCACCGTCTGGCGGATCTGGAGTCCTATATGGATACGCAGTTTGTCGAGCAGCCTCTGCCGGAACCAAAGGCCACCAATATCCCCAAACCACCCATGGTGACCCTGCAACTGGATGCCGGCCGCAAACAGAAGCTACGGCCAGGTGATATTCTCGGGGCGCTGACCGGAGAGGGAGGCATTGATGGCAAGTCAGTCGGCAAGATCGCCCTGTTTGACCAGACCGCCTATGTCGCAGTGCAGCGCGCCAGCGCCAAACAGGCGCTGGCGAAACTGAGTCAGGACAAGATCAAGGGGCGCTCGGTACGGGTCAGGAGAATCTGAGCAGCGTCGCCAAGGCTCAGCTGTCCCGGGACCTGTCGAGCAGAGCCCGCAGTTTGCGCAGGGTGGGCAGAATGGCCAGGGCTTCCTCCGCCCCCAGTTTGGGCAGCAGGGCAGAGATGTCCGGCGCCAGCGCTTCAATCGAACGCTCGCGCTGCGCCCGCCCGGCTTCGGTCAGGATGACCCGCTTGCCACGCCCGTCTTCCGGATTCGGTACCAGGCGCACCAGCCTTCTTTTCTCCAGCCCGGCCAGAGTGTGCGACATGCTGGTCTTGGGTACCTGGAACGCCTTCGCCATGTCTTTCGGTGTGCAGCCGTCACCCAGCCTGACCAGATGATTCAGCGCCGTGAAATGATGCATGGTCAGCCCGTCTTCTAGGCGCGATTCGAGCATACTGCGGCTGAGCTGGGCAATAATGCCCACCTCATTCAGCAACTCGAACATGACCCGCCCGTCGGCAGGTTGTTCACTGTCAGGCGTGTTTGATCTTGTCATCCAGACTCCAGCGAGGGCTTGGCGGTGGAGGCGCAGCATACCCCAAACGACCCAGCATCTGAACAGTGTCACCCTCCTGTGCCAGCAACTGGTGGGCAGACTGGTAGTGCGGTTCCATTTCCGGATACTCCTGCAGACACTGACTGACCGGATGCAGGGCCAGCCCATTGGCGGTGGTCAGCAGGTTGAGACGCAACCAGGCTCTGCCAGCCGAGATATGGCTCTCGCGCGTATTGTCGACACTGGTCAGCCAGACAAAGGCCGGCGTAGCCTCAAGCACGGGCTGATACATGTCGATACCGGCCTGATAGGCCATGGTACCCGGCGTTGCCAACGCTTCTCGCGTCACCACGCCGGTGCTGATCAGTGCCTCCAGTGGCATGCCGCCCACACTGATCCCATCCGGATTGCTGTTGATTTCAGTCTTGCCCAGACGCATCAGACCAACGCTTTCATGATGCGCAGCCGGCGTGCTGTACTCGGTCTCCCAGGCCTCCCAGATCAGGGTGCGCAGCCTGTCCACACGTGCCTGCTCTACCGTGCCGTCGAAACGTATGCCGGACACCTCGGGTTCAAGTTCACCGAGCAGACTCGCCGCTACCGGTTGCTGCATGTCAAAGGCATCCTTGGTGGAACGGCGGTGGGGAATCTGCGCGAACAGAGGATCTGTGGCGATGTCAGCCTCGATGAACCGGGAGCGGGCCACCGGTCTGTCCCCCAGCGTCTCGGCAGACGAGCCCTCGGGAAACAACTCCGTCTCCACCCGGTAGCCGGCCGCCGAGGCCGCTATGGTCATCTGCTCCAGAAAGCACCCCAGACTGATTGTCAGTTGTCGATCAAAGGGGTCAGTCGCGGGCAAACGGCGCGTCGGGTCCGGAAGCAGCGTCACGATACCTGGCTCGCTCAAGTCCACCATCCATGGCTGCAGGTTATGGGCATTGGGTGCCAGTATGGCATGTGACAGTGCAAAGCGACGCGGCTCCGTGTATTGACCGGCCTGCGCCCAGGGGGCCAGCGCGGCATTGGGTGTACGCGTCAGTGAAAAGGCGCCAATACCGGCACCCACAGCCAGCACCACGCCGCCGCCTGCCAGCGCGATGAAGTTTCTTCGGGACAATTTGCGACCAGTTTTCTCGACAGTCATGACAAGGCCTCTCCTGTGTGATGTGGCATCACTATATAGTACGATTTCGTACTATACAAGTACGAAATCGTACTATATGTTCAGGCAAGTTCTTTGGGCTTACGGTGACGCAGCGCCGAGTCTAAAGCTGAACCAGTGACAGCAGACGGTCTGCTCCGGCTGGGTCTTCCGCCTGCATGGGTACCACGGCGAAGCGGGCGGCCAGGTCGGAGGCGACCTTCTCGATCTGCGGGTGTTCGGCACGGGCGCGTTGCGCCAGCAGTGGATGCCGGGTGTCGGCGGCGGCGAGGCTGGCGTTGATAATCCAGGCCCAGGGTTCGATGCCGGCTCGGCGCAGGTCCTGCTGCAGTTTTTCTGCCTCAAGGATGGGCGTGGTTTCGGCCAAGGTGACTATCATGACCTGGGTGGCATCCGGGTCCTGCAACCGCATCATGGGTGTGACCATGCGCACTGACTTGTCGTCACCGCTGTGGCGCATCATGTCCTGATGGTAGGAGCCAGTGGTGTCCAGCAATAGCAGCGTATGCCCGGTGGGCGCGGTATCCATGACCACAAAGTGTTTGCTGCTTTCGCGAATGACTCGCGAAAACGCTTGAAACACGGCAATTTCCTCGGTGCAGGGTGAGCGCAGGTCTTCTTCCAGCATCGCCAGGCCTTCCGCGTCCAGGTGTTTGCCCTTGCGCTTCATGACCTCGTCCTTGTAGCGCTCGATTTCCACCGCCGGGTCAATGCGGCTGACGGTCAGGTTCGGCAATACATCGCCCAGTGTTTCATTCAGATGAGCCGCCGGGTCGGTGGTGGTCAGCAGCACTTCATGGCCTCGCCTGGCCAGCTCTGCAGCAAACGCGGCGGCCATGGTGGTCTTGCCGACCCCGCCCTTGCCCATGAACATCAGCAGCCCCTTGTCTCTGACTTCCACATCATCCACCAGCGTGCTCAGGTCGGGATAATCGCCCGTGGCAGCGTGCGTCGAAGCAGCGTCTGCCGGCGCCGGTTGACTACGTGCAAAGCGCTTTAGGGCGTCCAGACCGACCAGGTTTTCCGGGCGCAGCGGAAAGTCCTCGCGCGGCAGTTGACGAATGACTTCCGGCATCTGGTCCAGCGCCGCCTGATCCTTGTTGTACAGGGCCTGTGCCAGTGCATCGTCGCCCTCCATGGTCGGCATGACACCATTGATGGCCAGATGCTGATTGCGCAGCCCGATCGCCGCCAGTTCCTCCGCGGTGCGAGCCACCTCCTTCAGGGCCGACGTGCGTGGTCGCGCTACCAGAATGAGCCGGGTTTCCTGGGCATCGGACAGGCGTTCCACGGCCTCGGCGTAGCGGGCCTTCTGCTTGTCCAGCCCCGCCAGAGGCCCCAAGCAGGATGCATCCCCCTTCCCGGTGGACAAGAAGCCGGACCAGGCACCGGGCAGTTTCAGCAAACGAATGGTGTGGCCGGTGGGCGCGGTATCAAAGATGACGTGGTCATACCGGTCGACCAGATCCGGATCGGTCAGCAGGGAAGTGAATTCATCGAATGCTGCTATTTCGGTCGTGCAGGCACCGGACAGCTGCTCAGTGGCGCTGCGCATTTCTTCCTCGCTGGCGGTTTCCGCCAAAGGCGTGAGAATGCGATCACGATAGGCCTGCGCTGCGGCTTCCGGGTCCACTTCGATGGCATCCAGCCCGGGCACTGCCGTGATGGCCCGCACCTCATTGCCCAGCGTCGTCTCGAACACCTGCCCTGCTCCACAAGGTTGACGGCGGTGGCACAGGCCAGTGAGGTCTTGCCCACACCGCCTTTGCCGGTGAAAAAAACGTATTTTGGCAAGTCTGTGAACATGGCTCCCTCCTGATGTCTATACAGCCTGTGCCCGACTTTCCGGGACAAACATTACATAGTGCTAAAATAACAGGCCCGTTCACCGGAGCCATTGACGCAGCTCAATCAACCACACTTACACTTTTCGGTACAGCAGGGGCTCGTCATTACTGAGAGCACTGATGTTGTCCGCCGCAACCTGCATGATGCCGGTCACCGAGCGATCGGTCAGGCCGGCGACATGGGGTGACGTCAGCACATTCAGTTGAAACAGCGGGTCGGCCGGATCGGGCGGTTCCTCCCAGAAGACATCCAGCCCGGCGCCGGCCAGATGGCCACTGTGCAGGGCTTCATGGAGGGCATCACGCGATACCAGGCCACCACGACCGATATTGATCAGATAGCTGCCCGGTTTCATCTGCGCCAGGCTGTTCCGGTTCATCATCTGGTGTGTGGCCTCGGTATCCGGCACCGCCAGCACGACAATATCGGACTCCGCCAGCAGCCAGGGCAAATCCGCCAGCGTGCCCATGCCGGCCAGCCCGTGGCGTTCCACCAGGGCCTGATCGACGCGAGTCTTGAGCGCCAGGCAGCGCGCGCCGAAGCCATCCAGTCGCCGGCAGATGGCCTGCCCGATGGCACCAAACCCGACAATACCTACAGTGGCGCCATGCAGACTGCGTCCCACCGGCAGACCCAGTTGGCGGGCCTCACGTTGTGCTGCATGCTCACTGGTGCGGCGCATCAGCGCCAGCATGAAGTAGAGGGCCATCTCCGACACCGAGTCGGCATTGCCGGACACATCCGTGGGCACATTGGCCACAGCGATCTGCCGGGCCCTGGCGGCATCGAGATCCACGCCCTCGAGGCCGGCGCCGATCTGCTGAATCAGGCGCAACTGGTCGGCCGTCTCGATGCAGGCCTGATCAATGCGGCTCATGGTGGGAATCACCACGTCATAACCGGACAGATCCGCTGGGTTCAAACCCCCGGCGATGAATTCGACATCCGGCAGCGCCGTGCGGAAATGACCCAGAATCCCGCCCCAGGCATCTTCTGGGGCAGCGAAGAGAACTTTCATCTTGCTTCCTGAGTGCTGCTGTTCAGTCTCGTAAGCTAACCGAAACAGCAGACGTTGTCTCTGGTCCTCACCGCCGGGATGGTCAGTCGCCGGCAACCGTTTCGATGCGAATGGTGTTGGTCAGCGTCTTGTGCACCGGGCAGCGATCCGCGATTTCCAAAAGGCGCTGGTGTTGCTCTTCATCCAGCTCTGGAGCGTCGATATGTACGGTACGCCGGATTATGTCGATCTTGCCCTTGCTGTCCGTGGGCAGGCCCGAGGCTGCGCAGTCGGCACAGTGTTCCCGGTCATGGGTGAGTGAAACCTGAATGTCTTCCACCGGCCACTTTTTGTGGTTGGCGTACATGCGGATGGTCATGGACGTGCAGGTACCGAGCGCCGCCAGCAGGTGCTCATACGGGTCAGGTCCCAGATTCTTGCCACCCATGGCTGTGGGCTCGTCGGCCAGCCAGTGATGCTGGTCGGCATAAACAAGCCGCGTGAAGGCCTTGTCCTGCTCTGTCACCATGACATGGCCCTTTTGTACCGAGGGCCTGTCATCACCCTCGTTGTCCACTTCCAAGTAGCGCTTCACCCAGGCCACCAGCGTATCGGCAATATAGGCGGCGTCGGCATCGCGGGTCACCAAGTGGTCGGCATCATCCAGCGATACAAAGCTCTTGGGGTGCAGGGCGTGCTGGTAGATCACGGCCGCTTCATTGATCGATACCGTCTCGTCCATCGGGGCATGAAAGACCAGCAGCGGCCGGCGCAGTTTGCGAATGTGCTCGGCCAGGTTATGCGCCTCGATGTCTTCCAGAAACTGCTTGCGGATCCGAAACGGGCGCCCGGCGAGACAGACGTTGGCTTCGCCGTCCTGTTCAATTTCATCACGGTCGCCCTCGAACAGGTGGGCCACATGGTCCGGCTCGGAGGGCGCGCCAATGGTCACCACGGCTTTTGCCGAGGGCACCTGCCCGGCTGCGGCCAGCACGGCAGCCCCGCCAAGACTGTGGCCGATCAGCAGCGCCGGTGCCTGATGATGGGTTTTCAGATACTCTGCGGCGGCTACCAGATCCTCCACATTGGAGGAAAAGTTGGTGTTGGCGAAGTCTCCGTCACTGTTGCCGAGGCCGGTAAAGTCAAAGCGCAGCGTGGCGATACCCTGCCCGGCCAGAGCACGGGCAATGCGCGAGGCCGCGCGAATATCCTTGCCGCAGGTAAAGCAGTGGGCAAACAGCGCATACCCCAGCACCGGGCCGGCCGGCAGCTCGAGCAGGCCGGCCAGCGTATGGCCCTGTGCATTGTCAAACGTCAGTTTCTGTCTCTGTGCGCTCATGGTATTTTCCCTGTCCGGTGGTCGGAACTCTGATTCACAGAATTGCCATGGGTTCCGCATATTGTCTTAGTGTGCCAGAGGCGACCCTGTGCCCGCCATTAACATCGACCGGGCTGCTGAAACGGGACGCGACGCTCTCTGCCTCCGCAAATAGAAGGATCAGCACCATGACCCCTTCCCGGTCAACTGACACGACTGCATCTCCCGGGCAGCCGCATGCGAAAGGTTCCGCACTGGAGGTCTTCACGGCCTTCCTGATGCTGGGGCTGACCTCCTTTGGCGGGCCTATCGCGCACCTGGGGTATTTCCGCACCGAATTTGTCGAGCGACGTCGCTGGTTGGACGAAAAGGCCTATGCAGACCTGGTGGCGCTATGCCAGTTCATGCCCGGCCCGGCGAGCAGCCAGGTCGGTTTTGCCCTGGGTCTGATGCGCGCCGGCCCGCTGGGCGCCGCAGCGGCCTGGACGGCGTTCACGCTGCCGTCGGCCATTGCGCTAGTGCTGTTCGCCCTCGGCGCGGCCTGGCTGGCGGGACCCGTGGGCACCGGCATTGTGGATGGTCTGAAAATTGTTGCGGTAGCCATAGTCGCCCATGCGGTGTGGGGCATGGCGCGCAATCTGTGCCCGGATCGCACGCGCACCGGTATTGCTCTGGCAGCAATCTTTATCGTATTTCTGGTCGCCGGGCCACTCGGGCAGGTCAGCGCCATCGTCGCCGGTGCGCTGCTGGGCTGGTGGCTCTGTCGCGGCCCCAACGATGCCGCCGCCGTGGATTTGCATGTGCCCGTATCACGCGGTTTGGCGCTGTTCTGTGCCGGGTTGTTTGGCGCCTTGTTGCTCGGGCTTCCACTGCTGGCCTGGCTGGGTGAATCGCATGCGGTGGCGCTGGTGGATGCTTTCTATCGTGCCGGTGCTCTGGTATTCGGCGGCGGCCATGTGGTGCTGCCGCTTTTGCAGGCCGAGGTGGTGATGTCAGGCTGGGTGACACCGGATGAGTTTCTTGCCGGTTACGGTGCCGCCCAGGCAGTGCCGGGACCCTTGTTCACCTTTGCCGCCTACCTGGGCTATGTCAGCGCTGGTGCTCTGGGCGCCATTCTGGCACTGGCGGCCATCTTCCTGCCTGGGCTGCTGGTATTGATCGCCGTACTGCCCTGGTGGAATCGGTTCCGCCAATGGACGGCCACCCAGGCGGTCATGCGCGGCGCCAATGCAGCCGTGGTGGGGATACTGGGCGCCGCGCTGTATCAACCGGTTTGGACCAGCGCCATCATTGGCCCCTTCCAGTTCGCGCTGGCCCTCGCCGGCTTTCTGCTGCTGACGGTCTGGAAAGTGTCTTCGCTGAAGGTGGTGTTGCTGCTCGCGCTCGGTGGTGTCGGCATTTCGGTTTTCGGCCTGTAATGGCGACCAGTTGACGGGAGACAGGAATACAGATCGGCATTAGCCAATAGCTATCGTATCGGTTATTAAAGATAACTAGTATCAATAACTGCATGTGCTATACCTTGTCATGTCAGTCAAAAGCGCAACGGAAGTCAGTACGAGGTTAGTTATCAGGTCGCGCTTCCAAACTGACTGCCTGGAGTATGGCTCCGGGCCGACGAGAGTCGCCGCCCGACAAGGGATAACAAATTCATGATAGCCAGCACTGGAGAACATTATGGGTGCCGATACAACTACAGCAGGAAAATGTCCGGTCATGCACGGGTCCAGAACTCGGATGGGCACGACCGGCACCGCCAATCAGGACTGGTGGCCAAACCAGTTGAACCTGAACATACTGCATCAACACCATCCGAAGTCCAATCCGTTGGATGAAGATTTCAACTATGCAGACGCATTCAAGAAGCTGGACCTGAAAAAGGTCAAGCAGGACATCGAAGAGGTATTGAAAGATTCTCAGGATTGGTGGCCCGCCGATTATGGCCACTATGGTCCCTTCATGATTCGGATGGCGTGGCACGCTGCGGGCACCTACCGCACCGGCGACGGCCGAGGGGGCGCCAGCACCGGCAACCAGCGGTTTGCACCGCTCAACAGCTGGCCCGACAACGGCAACCTGGACAAGGCCCGGCGCTTGCTCTGGCCGGTAAAACAGAAGTACGGCAACAGCCTGTCCTGGGCCGATCTGTTCATCCTGACCGGCAACGTGGCTCTGGAATCCATGGGCTTCAAGACCTTCGGTTTTGCCGGCGGCCGCGAAGACATTTTCCAGCCGGAAGAAGACGTCTACTGGGGCGCCGAAAAAGAATGGCTGGCCACCAGTGACAAGGCCAACAGCCGCTATTCCGGTGATCGCGATCTGGAGCGGCCACTGGCTGCCGTGCAGATGGGCCTGATTTACGTCAACCCGGAAGGGCCGGACGGCGAACCGGACCCACTGAAGTCAGCCCGCGATATTCGCGAAACCTTTGCTCGCATGGCAATGGACGACTACGAGACCGTGGCACTGACCGCCGGTGGGCATACCTTCGGCAAGACGCACGGTGCCGGCCCCGACAGTCATGTCGGTCCGGAACCCGAAGCAGCCCCGATCGAGCAGCAGGGTTTCGGCTGGATCAGCAGTTACAAGAGCGGCAAGGGCCGGGACACCATCACCAGTGGTCTGGAAGGCGCCTGGACCCCGACGCCGACTCAGTGGGACATGACCTATTTTGATGTGCTGTTCGGGAACGAGTGGGAGCTCAGCAAGAGCCCTGCCGGGGCCCAGCAATGGGTACCGAAAGACCTAAAGGAAGAGCACAAGGCACCAGATGCGGAAAATGCCGCACAAAAGGTGGGCATCATGATGTCCACAGCCGATATGGCGATGCGCGAAGATCCGGAATACCGCAAGATCTCGCAGCACTTCCACAAGAACGCGGAAGAGTTTGCAGATGCGTTTGCGCGGGCCTGGTTCAAGCTGACGCACCGCGATATGGGGCCGAAATCCCGTTACCTCGGCCCGGAAGTGCCGAGCGAAGACCTGATCTGGCAGGACCCGGTGCCAGCGGTCGACCACGAGCTGGTCAACGCTCAGGACATCAAGGATTTGAAAGACAAGATTCTGGCTTCCGGTCTGAGTGTCTCCGAGCTGGTCTACACGGCCTGGTCTTCGGCCTCAACCTACCGCGGTTCCGACATGCGTGGCGGTGCCAATGGAGCCCGTATTCGCCTGGCCCCGCAGAAAGACTGGGAGGCCAATCAGCCCCAGCAGTTGGCCAAGGTGTTGGAGACTCTTGAGGGTGTCCAGTCCGACTTCAACCAGGCTCAGTCCGGTGGAAAGAAGGTTTCTCTGGCCGACCTGATCGTGCTCGGTGGCAACGCTGCGGTAGAGAAGGCAGCGCAGGATGCCGGCCACAGCATTGAAGTGCCCTTCTCACCCGGGCGCACCGATGCCTCGGCCGAGCAGACCGATGCAGACTCCTTCGAGTTCCTCAAGCCTGAGGCAGACGGCTTTCGCAACTACCGCAAGGCAGCCTTCACAGTAGCCGATGAAGAGATGTTGCTCGACAAGTCACAGCTACTGGGACTCAGCGCACCGGAAATGACTGTCCTGGTTGGTGGCATGCGCGTGCTGGATGCCAACTTCAAGGGATCACAGCATGGTGTGTTCACCAAAACCCCCGGCAAGCTGACGAATGATTTCTTCGTCAACCTGACCGACATCAACACCGAGTGGACCCCCAAGGCGGGTGAAGACAACGTGTATGAGGGTCGTGATCGCAAGTCCGGCCAAGTGAAGTGGACCGGCACGCGCGTCGATCTGGTCTTCGGTTCCAACTCGCAGCTGCGGGCGCTGGCCGAAGTCTATGCCCAGCATGATGCCAAGGCGAAGTTCGTGAAGGACTTTGTCGCTGCCTGGAACAAGGTGATGAACACCGATCGGTTCGATCTGGCCTGAGGTCTGTTGAACGAGCCGCGAAGGGCAGCCTGATAACAGGCTGCCCTTTTTTGTGCCTGGCGCCCTGCCTTGTCAACCCGTCAGTACACTGGCCGCTATTTCACGAACAGCTTGCGCGGAAAATCACACAGCATCTCGACGCCACTCTGGGTGATCAGGATGCTTTCAGTAATCTCGATACCCCAGTCTTCCTGCCAGATGCCGGGCATGAAGTGGAAGGTCATGCCGGGCTGCAGCTCGGTGTCGTCCGAGGCACGCAGACTGGAGGTGCGCTCGCCCCAGTCGGGCGGATAGCTGACACCGATCGGATAGCCACAACGGGCGCCCTGACGGTCGATACCATGCTTCTCCATGGTCTTGTCGAGTGCATTGGCGATATCACAGGTCCGGTTGCCCGGTTTGGCCTGTTCCAGGCCAGCATCAATGGCTTCAAGCAGGGCCTTCTCCGCATTCAGAAAACGCTGGCTTGGCTTGCCCATATAGAGTGTGCGCGACATGGGGGCGTGATAGCGCTTGTAGCACCCGGACACTTCGAAGAAGGTACCCTCGTTGGCACGGAAAGGCCGCTCGTCCCAGGTAATATGCGACGCCGAGGCCTCCTGACCAGAGGGCAGCAGCGGCACAATGGACGGATAGTCTCCACTGTAGCCGTCCACACCGGCGATAGCGGTTTCATAGATCTGCGACACCACAAAACTCTTCGGGATACCCACCCGCGCCACATCCAGAATACGCTGATGGATACGCGAGGTGATGCGTCCAGCAATGCGCATGAACTCGATTTCCTTGTCGGACTTGATGGCCCGACACCAGTTCACCAGATTGTGGCTGTCGACAAACCGTGCCTCCGGCATGGCCAGGCGCAGGGAGCGATGCGCCGCTGCCGTGTAGTAGTAGTTGTCCATCTCGGTGGCAATGGTGGCGCCATGCCAGCCGTTTTCGATAAACACATGCTCGGACAGCCAGGTCATCGGGTGCCGTTCGAGGTTTTGTACATATTCCTCGGGATAGCTGACCAGGTTTTCCTTTTTCATGAAACAGCGCAGCAGTGCCGCGCTCTCGTCCATGCGCCGGCCGAACCAGATAGGTTCCTCCCGGTCCACATGCAAAATTACGCCCTGATGGACATAGAACGACCAGCCGTCGTAGCCGGTCAGCCAGTTCATGTTGCCCGGGTCGGTCACGATCAGGATGTCGACCTTGCGCCGACGCATCTCCCGCCGAACCTTGTTAACCCGCTGCACATACTCCTTTTTTGTGAATGCCAGCTTCGCCTTCACCGGAAACTCCTATCTGCTGAAATTGGACGCGCTCGCGGTTGCGGCTGTCACTGTTCTGTAATGTGCCGTCAAGCGGTGCCCTGCGTCAATCTGCCGTCAACAAAAAAACAGGGTATTTCGTTATACCGGCATTCACATACAGCGGAACCAACCGGGATTCCCAGTGGCCTGGCAGGCATGAAATAATGCGCAGCCAATGAAATCGCAACAGTTTGGACAGGTTCAACATGGGTTCGACAATAGAGCAGGCCTGGTGGAAAGAGGCCGTGGTATACCAGGTTTACCCGCTGAGCTTTCAGGACAGCAATGGGGATGGCATTGGCGACCTACCCGGCATTATCAGCAGGCTGGATTACCTGAAAATGCTGGGTATCAATGTCATCTGGCTCAGCCCGATCTTTCCGTCGCCCAATGACGACAATGGCTACGATATCAGCGACTACCAGGCCATCATGGCGGAGTTCGGCACCATGGCCGATTTCGATCGCCTTCTGGAGGAGGCTCATGCACGGGGCATCCGCATCCTGCTGGATCTGGTGCTGAACCACACCAGCGACGAGCACCCCTGGTTTCAGGAGTCCCGCCAGTCCCGCGACAATCCGAAGAGCGACTGGTACATCTGGCGTGATGGCAAGGCGGGTGGCCCGCCCAACAACTGGGAGAGCATCTTCAGCGGCTCCGCCTGGCGCTATTACCCGGAACGGGACCAGTATTGCCTGCATCTGTTTTCTGCCCGTCAGCCGGACCTCAACTGGGAAAACCCGGAAGTGCGTGAGGCCCTGTATGCGATGATTCGCTGGTGGCTGGACAAGGGCGTGGATGGCTTTCGTATTGATGCCATCACCCACATTCGCAAAGTGCCCGGCATGCCGGACCTGCCCAACCCGAAGGGGCTGTCGGTTGTACCCTCCTCCGCCGGACATCGCAATGTCGAGGGTATTCAGGAGTATGTCGCTGACCTGTGCACCAATACCTTTGCCCGCTACAAAGACGTGATGACGGTTGGCGAAGCAGCCGGTGTGGACATCCACGATGCACCCAACTGGGTGGCTGCCGACCAGCAGAAGTTCAATATGATCTTTCAATTCGAGCAGTTGAAGCTCTGGGGCTCGGATGTCGATGCCGATCTGGATCTCCCGGCCCTGAAAAAGACACTGACCCGCTGGCAGAAAGGCCTGGAAGGTCAGGGCTGGAATGCCCTGTTTGTCGAAAACCACGACATTGCGCGCATTGTCTCGACCTGGGGAGATGCGGAGAACTATTGGCGGGAAAGCGCGACTGCCATTGCTGCCCTGTATTTTCTGATGCAGGGCACGCCCTTCATCTATCAGGGTCAGGAATTGGGCATGACGAACTTCCCGTTCGAGCGACTGGACCAGTTTGACGATGTGGCGGTGCAGAATTTCGCCGCGGCGCGTCTTGAAGAAGGCTGGACTGAAGCCGAAATACTCGATCACATTCGTAACAGTGCACGCGACAATGCCCGCACACCCATGCAATGGGATAACACTGCGAACGGAGGCTTTACCGACGGTGAGCCCTGGTTGCCGACCAACCCCAACTACAAGACCCTGAATGCAGCCCGACAGGCCCGGGATCCAGACTCGATCCTGAATTTCTACCGTGAACTGATAAGACTGCGGGCGGCCAGTCCTGCACTGATGCATGGCACCTATGATCTGGTGCTGGAAGACCATCCGCAGGTGTATGCCTACACCCGCACTCTGGACAATGAACAGTTCCTGGTAGTCAGCAACCTCAGTGGCGAGGTCGCCGATATCAGCGCTTGCGAGGTTGCATTGACCGACGCTGAGCAACTGCTGGGCAACCAGGGTGACAATGGCGAGCAACTCACCCTCAGGCCCTGGGAAGCCAGAGTGCTGAGCTGTTCGAGCTGAAGGGTACCCGTCAGCCGGGCTGCCGGTTGGCCCAGTCGGCGATGATCTGATGCAACTGCCGCAGTCCGTCGGTCAGTGCCGCCGGCCCCGGCTGCAGGATGTCAACCGACTTGACCTCGTACAGGTCGCCTGTCCGGACCGCGGGAATGCGCTCGAACCCCGGCCGGGCGGCCAGTTTTTCCGGGCGGAACTTCTTGCCGCACCAGGAGCCGATGATGATGTCGGGCTGCCGTTCAATGACGGTTTCCGGGTCAGCAATGATACGGTCCTTGCCCAGCCCCTTGTCGCGCAGTTCCGGAAAACAGTCCTCTCCCCCGGCAATCTCGACCAGCTCTGACACCCAGCGGATGCCCGACAACATGGGGTCATCCCATTCCTCGAAATAGACTCTGGGTCGCCGGGGCAGTTGCTCAGCCCGGGCGCGAACCGATTCCACGCCAGCACGCAGTTCGTCGATCAGAGCTTCCGCCTTTTGCTGGCAGCCGACCAGCCCACCAACCGTGCCGATCATGCGATAGATTTCTTCCACACTGCGGTGGTTGAAGATATGCACCTCGATGCCCTGCCGGATCAATTCAGCTGCTATGTCCGCCTGCATATCCGAAAACCCGATCGCCAGATCAGGTTGCAACTCCAGTATCCGGTCAATCTTGGCGCTGATGAAAGCCGATACCTTGGGCTTCTCCTTGCGCGCTCTAGCCGGGCGCACGGTAAAACCGGAAATGCCGACGATTCGCCAGTCCTCTTCCAGCAGATACAGCGTTTCGGTCGGTTCTTCGGTCATGCAGATAATGCGCTGCGGGTAGTGCAGAGTTGTCATATCATCTCCGAAACAAGTCACAGGGCGCGGAAGCCCAGACGCATCCAGTCTGGCGCGTTTTCCGGTACCGGGCCAGCGACAGAAGCTGGCCTCCCTGTTGGCGCCAACCGTGGCAAGAGGAATACAGAATGCTATGCTTGGCATGGATATTACTATCAGGCGCTCCGTTATGCTGCCTTTGAAGCTTGTTGCCATCGGTCTGTTTCTGGCAGGACTGACCCATGCAGAAGAGCCGGATGTCAGGCTGTATACCGAACATTACCCGCCGTTCAGTATGGAAACCGAAGCCGGGATCAGCGGCATCAATACCGAACTTCTGTTGAAAGCCTTCGAGCAGTTGGGGTTGGAGGTGCAAGTATTTGTCGAGCCCTGGGCTCGGGCGCAGGCCTGGTCGTTGCAATTCGACAACGGCTGTCTTTTCTCGGCGGCCAGAACAACTGAGCGGGAGCCTATGTATCTATGGGCCGGGCCTCTGTCTGTCGAGCGCATTTCACTGTTCAGTCTGGCCGAGGACGATATTCTGCTCGCTTCACTGATGGATGCGGAGCAGTATCGGATCGGAGGGCAACAGCGGGATTATTACACCCAATGGATGGTCGATCAGGGCTTGGAGGTAGATGCCATGTCGGGTGATGGTTCCAATGTCGAGCGCCTGGTGCGTGGTCGCATTGACCTCTGGATCGCCGGGCACATCGGCGGCCCTTTCATGGCTGCTTCGGAGGGCGCGGAAGTCCGACCCGCCTATATTGCCGACGAGGGGCTGGAACTCTGGCTGGCCTGCAATCCGGCCTTGTCTTCGGACCTTGTGCAGCGTCTGGACGCAGCCATTGCCGATCTGGTCAGCGACGGTACGCTGAACGCCATCAAGGACCGCTATCAGTAGTATCCAACCCGTGTCCTGCAATCAGAATCCCCAAAGCGTATAATCAGAAACTTTACAGGCACGGCCTTGGGGCAGTGGCAGATGAATGATTAAATAGCCTGCGGCTCAGGGCCAGCGCCTTTTTGTGGGGAGACTAGCGGGTTCATGAACAGGCTTTGGTCATCACTTATCAGCCAGACTGGCGGCAGTTTGCTGCTGTTTGCCGTATTGACCGGATTCTCGGCCAGCGCCCAGGGGCATCCTCATGTCTGGGTAGACATGAAAGTCACCCCGCACTTCGACGAGGCCGGCCAGCTCACGGGTTTTCATCAGAGCTGGCAATTTGATACGTTTTACAGCGTAGTCCTGATAGAAGAAATGGACGCCGGTGACGAAGAGGCAAAAGCCCGCCTGATCGAAGACATTGTGGCCAATCTGAGCAAGCACGATTTCTACACTCGGGTCAGGGTCAATGGTGAACGCTTGTCTCTGAGTGACGTGGGAGACCACCGTCTTGAAGCCGACGGCCGGCGAGTGGAATTCAGCTTTTTCCTGCCGCTGGACGAAGTCGTTACGGCTGAACGCCTGCACGCCAGTGGTTTCAGCTATCAGGTGTTCGAGCCGACATACTATATGGAAATGCTGCATGACGAAGCCGAGGGCATTGTGCTGAACCACGGCGATCTGGATTGCGACTATTCCATTGAAACCCCTGAGCCTACGGCGGAGCAGTTGCGTCGTGCATCGGAAGTAGACCTGGATGGGGTCCCGGAAGACCCGACACTGGGCCAACACTTTGCAGAAACTGTATCCATACAATGCCGATAACACGCCACGCCTTTTTTACTCTCCTTGTCCTGCTGGGCCTGATCCTGGGCACCGGCGCGTCGGCGACATCCCTGCCCGGCCTGACCTCTGACCCGGGGGCATCCGAAAGCACTGAGTCCGAATCACTGCCGGAACCGATTGTCGAGCCTGTCACCGAACCCACCGAGTCTGCTTCCAGAGCAATCCCCAGCCCCCTGCAGCAATTCAGCTTCTGGGTCATGGCACATCAGCGCAGCCTGCATCGCGCCCTGTCCGCCAGCATGGAGAACCTTGATCGCGAGAGCAGTCTGTTGCAGTTCTGGTCACTGATCATGCTGAGCTTTCTTTACGGCGTGTTCCATGCGGCAGGGCCGGGGCACGGCAAAGCCGTTATAACGACCTATATGCTGACCCAGCCTACCGACCTCAAGCGAGGCCTGCTGCTGTCTCTGGCGGCGGCGCTGATGCAGGGGATAACGGCCATTGTTCTGGTGTTGGTGGTGGTGTTCGGACTGGGCATGCTGGCGCGCGAGGCGGTATCCAGCGTTCAGGTGATCGAGCGGGTCAGTTTTGCCCTGATCGCCGGCCTGGGACTGGTATTGCTGTGGCGGGCAGGCTCGCCACTGTGGAGCACCTATCAACAGCACCGTGCCAACCGGTCCTCGGCAGCGCCAGTAAAACCGGGCTCTGCATTGACCCTGCAGTTCAGTATCCCTGAGGGCCAAGCGGCCCAGACACCCGCAACCGGGATTCTTGCGGCACATGCCCATGCACCGGGCGAATCCTGCCCCACCTGCGGCAAACAACATCATATCGCACCGGATCAACTGGCCGGCAACTCTGCCTTTCAGAACCTCGGTCTGGTCATGTCCATTGGCGCCCGCCCCTGCACGGGTGCTGTGCTTATTCTCGTGGTCGCCAATCTGCTGGGCCTCTGGTGGGCGGGCGTACTGGGGGTGATCGCCATGTCACTTGGCACCGCGCTTACCGTCTCCATACTGGCCACTCTGGCGGTCACTGCACGCGCCACGGCGACCCGCTTTCTCGGATTGAACGACCGGCTTCTGTCCGGGCTGGGGCTGGGTCTGGCCGGCGTCGGCGGGGTAATCCTGTTGCTGCTCGGCAGCAGCCTGTTGCTGGCCAGCCTGACATCTCAGCAGCCGTTTGGTCTGCTTTAAAGACCCTCTGATCCGTCGCGAACACTGCGCCGCATGAAATCAGCCATTGCCAGATAGGCTTCGGCGCATTCACCCACCACCAGATCCTCCATATTCAGGAAGGCGTGCAGCAGCGCCGGAAAATGCCGATGCTCGCATGATACCCCTGCTTGCTGCAGTGCATCGCGATAGGCAATCCCTTCATCCTTGAGTGGACAGTAGCCGGCGGTGATGATCAGTGTCTCCGGCAGTCCACGGGTGATCGGCATGCGCAACGGTGAGGCCGCGGCCCGATCTTCTCCTTGCTGAAAATACTGGTCGTAATACCAGCGGATACGCTCACGCTCCAGCAGATACCCACTCGCCAGCTCGTGAATCGACGGGAACGACAGGGTGTAATCCAGATTCGGGTAGATCAGTATCTGCTGGTGAATGGGCGGCTCCGGCTCGTCCTGCAGCATTGCCGTCAGCGTTGCCGTCATTGCCCCGCCGCCAGAATCACCGGCCACGGCGAGCTCGGGTCGGTAACGACAGCCCTTCTCGTCCAGAGTGGGCCACAGATGGCGTACCACATTGAGGCAGTCTTCCAGCCCCATGGGATAGGGGCATTCCGGGGCCAGCCGATACTCCACCGAAACCACCAGACGCTGACTGGCCGCCGCCAGTTTGCGGCAGATAGGATCATAAACCGTAATCCCGCCGGCGGTGTGTCCACCGCCGTGGATATAGAGGCACACGGACTTGGTCTGCTCGGGTGACGGATCATAGATGCGCACCGGTACAGGATAATCGCCTCCCTCTACCAGTGCATCGACGACCCGGGGTAGCTCCGGACGGTCGGTAACCAGAGTAGCCGTCATATTGGCCAGGCCCTCGCGCGCATTCACCGCCGTCGGGGTCGACCCCTGGGCCCGCTGCTGTGCCACCAGGCGGTTGAGGCGCAACAGCCAGTCTTCCAGCTGGGCATTGAGTGATGTCATAATTCTTTTCCCCGCCTTCCCTTCAACGTCGGAACAACACCAGAGCCTGACCGCGGCAGATAATCTGCCCCGTGGCGCCGGTACAGAGGGTGTCCAGATCGACCAGTGATTTATCCGGTCGAAGTTGGGTAATGGTCACACTGGCCATCAACGGCTCGCCCAACCGGGCGGGTTGCATATAATCCAGGCGCTGTTTCAGGTACATGGTGCCCGGACCCGGCAGCTCCATGCCCAGCAGGCAGGAAAAGAGTCCGGCAATCAGCGGCTCGGGCACCTCGTCGGGCCAGCGCTCCACGCCGGCCAGCCGGCACCACTGGGCCACCTGCTCCGAAAAGAAGGTGCGCTGCAGATGCGCCGCCTGCTCCAGCGACAACCGATCAAACAGGCTGGCAGACTGAGTATTCATGATCTGATCTCCTCACCAGGCTGCACCGGGCTGGCAAGACGCTGACGAACCAGGCGGCAGTCGCCCTCGAGGCAAGGCTGACCGTCATCCCGAATGATCTCTGCACCCAGGGTCAACAGTGGCTCCCCGGCGGGGACAGCACGAGGCGTCAGCACCAGTCTCAGCGGGCTGTCCGCAAAGGCCGGGTGGCGGAATACCAGTTCCTGACCGATCAATCGGCAGCCAGGATAGTGGCGCTCCAACGCGCCGCGCAGCCGACTGAACAGCAGCATCCCGTGAGACACCGTGGCGCCGAAAACCGTGTCGGCTGCAAACGTCGGGTCCACGTGAATGGGATTGGCATCGCCGCTCAGTTCGGCGAACGCATCAAAGTCGGATTGCGACAGCAAAAACTGCTCGACAATCGGGTCAGCTCGGTCGGCAGCGGTCATCGGCGCAACTCCTGTTTGGTGATTTTGCCCAGAGCATTGCGCGGCAGCGCATCCACATAGTCGATATGGTGCGGCACCTTGTAGCCGGCCAGACGCTCTCGACACCAGGCCTGCAGGGCCTCCTTTGGCGGTGTCGGCTGGGTTTCCGCCAGCACGATGAAGGCACGCCCCACTTCGCCCCAGCGCTCGTCAGGCACGCCCACCACGGCCACTTCGCTGACCGCGTCATGGGTTTCCAGCGCCCGCTCTACTTCGGCCGGATAGATGTTTTCACCGCCGGAAATGAACATATCCTTCCAGCGGTCCACGATGCGGTAATAGCCTTCGGCGTCATAACAGGCGACATCTCCGGTGCGCAGCCAGCCCTCTTCGCTGATGGCCTGACGGGTGACTTCCGGCTGCTGCCAGTAACCGGGCGTTACGCCGGGGCCGCGAATCCAGAGTTCACCCGGCTGATCGGCCGGCAAATCCTCACCCGCGGCATTCACGACTCGCACCTCGGCCAGCAGCAATGGGCGGCCGACCGAGCCGAGACGGTCCAGCACCTGGGACTCTTCCAGCAGGAAGACCCCAGGGCCGGTTTCCGTCATGCCGTAGCCGGTGCGTACCCGTATGCCCATATCGACAAACCGCTCTGCCACCGGCAGTGCCAAAGGCGCGCCACCACAGCCCCAGGAACGAACCCGCTGCAGGCGCCGACCATCCAGTTTCGGCTGATCCAGCAGCGCCTGGTAGACGGCAGGTACACCGAAAAAGAGCGTGGCGCGCTCTTCCAGTACCCGCAGCGCCTGTGCCGCATCAAAGCCCGGTGCGACCAGCACGGTACCGCCGACCAACAGCACACAGGTGGAATACAGATTGATGCCTGCCGTATGGAACATGGGCAGGACATTCAGCAGCACATCGGACTGGCGAACCTCGATGCTCAGGCCAATGTTGTAGAAGTTGGCCAGCATCATACGAAAAGTCTGGATCACGCCTTTGGGGCGCCCGGTCGTGCCCGATGTGTAGAGCAGATACCAGGGTGTGTCCGGGTCGCACGGCGGATGCGGCCGCAGGTGCGGCGTTACAGCCTCCAGGTCTGCCTCATAACGGCGCGGGCGTATCGCGCCGCCATTCGTTTGTTCAGGTTCCATAGCCACGGCAACCATATCGGCAAACTGCGGCTGCAGCGTGCGGACGGGCTCGGCAAAATCGGCGGTATAGAGCAGCGCCCCCGGCCGGGCGTCTTCCAGCAACCCTTCGAGTTCAGGTACGGCCAGGCGCCAGTTCAACGGCACCAGTATCAGACCTGCCTTGGCGCAGCCGAACAGCAGGGCAAAAAACTCGGCACTGCTGTGACCCAGATACGCCAGCCGGTCACCCGGCTGCAGGCCCCAATGCTCGATCGCGGCCGCAGCCACACGGGCTGCGCGCTCGTTCAGCGCGCCATAACTGTAGACCTGACCACTGGCCAGATCTTCCAATGCAGTGGCCTCCGGGGCGATGCGCGCCCGGTGTGCCGTCAGATCAAACTGTTCCATGGTCTGCCTCGTCGGGGTGAGCGGTGGTTTTGCCCAGAAAGCGCTGCATCCTGCGTTCGGCCTCTGCCGTGCCAATCTGGGCGACGAAGTCTTCGAGCTCTGTATCGAGCCATTCTCGGACCTGCTCGGCCGAAGGACGCAACCGTGTCAGTGTCGTCTGCGTGGCGGTACCCGCGCGCACGACCAACTGAGCCGTCCAGTCGGCAAGGGTCTTGTCCAGTGCCTCTGTACTCGGCAGTGCGGCGTCTGCCAGCCCCCAGTTCACGGCTTCCTGCGCCGTAATGGGCCGGTTGAGCAGGTGCACGGCCAGGGTGCGGTGGCGTCCTATACAGTCGGCCATCAGGGTCGACCAGCCTCCATCCGGGGTAAAGCCGACCACCGTATACCAGGGCGCCAAATGAGCATCCTGATGCATGGCCACCAGATCGGAAGCCAGCAGAAAGCCGCAGCTGCCGCCGGTAACCATACCCTGCACTCGCGCCACCACCGGACAGGGCAACTGAATCAGGCGCAGCATGGCCTCATGCAGGTCGCCCACCAAGGCTCGCGCATAGGCGGGCCGCTGGCTTCGCGGCACCTCGTAAAACGCCTGAACATCGCCGCCGGTCGAAAAGGTGCGACCCGCCGCTGCCAGCACCAGACAACGTGGCTGCAACCGCTGTGCCTCCTGCAGGTGTTGATTGAGCGCTTTGAGCAGCTCCGGAACCAGTGCATTGTGGCGCTGCGGCCGGTTCAGCGTCAGGCGCAACGTATCGCCTTGCAACTCGCTGTAAACCAGCCCCTTGTCTGCCTGACCGATGCTCATTGATCGGACCTGGCCAAACCATGACGCAGCAGATCATCCATGGTCTTGATGATTTCATCCATGGGCACATCCTCGTCCCACAGGGCAAAGCGCATGCCGAGAAAGTGCCCCATACCCATCAGCGCCCAGTTGCGCACCTGATTGTTGCCGGGGCGCAGCTCGCCGGCCTGAGTGGCCTCGCTGAGCAGCCTCGCATAGTGCTCACTGAAGGTGTCGTAGTATTCGCGGTAGACCGCCTCATCCACAAACTGGACTTCCTGCAGAATCCGGTACATCCACGGGTGGTCACGTATGTATTCAAGGAAGGCCCGCAGCCCGCGTACCTCGGCATCCACCCGATCGGTCGCTCCGGCGACATTCTGCGCCAGGTGCGCGCGCAGGTTGTGACCCATCTCGCGCACCAGCTCGCGCATCGCATCCTCCTTGCCAGAAAAATACGAATAGAAGGAGCCCAGGGCGACCCCGGCATAGCGCGTGATGTCGGTAATGCCGGCCTGGTGATAGCCCAGGGTACCAAAGCACTCCTCGGCAGCCCGCAGGATTTTGGCACGGGTCTTTTTGCCGCGTGCGGTCTTGGGTTTGCGGGGCCCCTGGATCGCTGTTTCCCCGGCACCTTGTTCATTGGCAGTCATAAAAAAATGATTCCCGTGGTTGTATTTTTATGAAACATGAATCATCATTCACATAGGTTATGGCGCTGTACCGAACCTGTCAAGCCAACAAACACAACTCGACAGACCGGTTGCCAACCCGTGACAACAACAAATAGACAACACGACAAGGAGCACCACCATGAAGAGGCTTCTCACCGCACTCGCCGCCGGCAGTACCGCACTGACACTGGGTCTTTCTGCCCAGGCCGACAGCATCCGCGTTGCCCACGTATCCCAGTTTTCCGGCCCGCTGGCCGCCTATGGCGAACAGCTCAATGCAGGACTGCGCCTCGGCTTCGAATACGCCACTGAAGGCACCATGCAGATTCAGGGGCGGGACCTGGAACTGCTGCGCAAGGACACCCAGAATGATCCCGCCCGGGCCCGCGCCCTGGCAGAAGAGGCTTATGCCGAGGATGATGCGCACATCGTTGTCGGAACAGTGGCTTCCGGTGTGGCTTTGGCCATGCTGCCCATTGCTGAAGAATACGAGCGTATCATGATGCCGGAAGGTGTCGCTGATGCCATCACCGGCGCCGAGTGGAATCGCTACATCTTCCGTGTCGGTCGCAACTCGTCGCAGGATGCCATCTCCAACGCGGTGGCCATCGGTCAGCCGGGCGTCTGTGTCTCGACTATTGCCCAGGATTACGCGTTCGGCCGTGATGGCGTTGCCGCCTACAAGCAGGCCATGGAGGCTGAGGGTGGCGAGATCGTACACGAAGAATACCTGCCCACCGATGCTACCGACTTTACCGCCGCCGCCCAACGTCTGTTCAACTCGCTTGAAGGTCGCGAAGGCTGCGAGGAAGGCAAGTATATCTTCTCCATCTGGGCCGGTGCCGCCAACCCGCTGGGCCGCATTCAGGATCTGCAGCCGGAACGCTATGGCATTCAACTGACCAGCGGCGGGAACATCCTGCCGGCCCTGGTGAACTACGCCGACTTCCCCGGCATGCAGGGCGCGACTTTCTACTACTACGAACTGCCTGACAACGAGGTGAACGACTGGTTCGTGGAGCAGCACTTCGAGCAGTACAACGAAGCACCCGACTTCTTTACCGCTCAGGGGTTCGCCCAGGCCATGGCCATCACCGCCGCCATCGAGAAGTCCGGGGGCTCTACTGATGTGGAAGACCTGATCGACGCGATGCGCGGTCTGGACTTCGAGACGCCCAAGGGCCGCATGCACATGCGGGCTGAAGACCATCAGGCGCTGCAGGCCATGTATCACTTCGAGAATGTGGTTGAAGAACGCTCCGACTGGTTCTCTGATCGCACGGTTACCGCCGGCGTGCCGCACCTGCGCGGTGTGATCGAGCTCGAAGACATGGATATTCCGGTTCTGAATCAGTAATCCGGTTCGTCCATTTCGTATCGGGGTCTGACCACGGTTGTGGCAGGCCCCGCAGTATCGGGCAGGAGCACATCATGGCAGACCAACAAGCCGTACTTGAAACCCGGTCCCTGACCATACAGTTCGGGGGCCATGTGGCCGTCGATGAAGTGAGCTGCGCCTTTCAGGCGGGCACACTTACGACCATTATCGGGCCCAACGGGGCCGGCAAGACCACCTGGTTCAATCTGATCTCGGGCCAACTGACGCCCAGCAGCGGTCAGGTTCTGCTGGCGGGCGAGGACATTAGCAACCTCTCGACCGAAGCCAGAACCGACAAGGGGCTGGGGCGTGCCTTTCAGTTGACCAATCTGTTTCCCAATCTCAGCGCACTGGAAAATGTGCGTCTGGCGGTCGCCTCGAGCTACCGCATTGGCCATATTTTCTGGCAGCGCGCTAGCCTGCGCCGGGACATCGAAGACCGCGCGCGACACTATCTGGATTTCGTGCGCCTGGGCCATCGCGCCGACACTCCCGTGTCCTATTTGCCGCATGGTGACCAGCGCAAACTCGAAGTTGCTCTGCTGATGGCGCTGGAGCCACACGTCTTCATGTTTGATGAACCCACCGCCGGCATGAGCGTGGATGAGGTGCCGGTGATTCTGGACCTGATTGCGAACCTCAAGAAGCAGGACGACAAACTGATTCTGCTGGTGGAGCACAAGATGGATGTGGTGCGTTCGCTTTCGGATCGCATCGTGGTGCTGCATCACGGCCAGCTCGTCGCCGACGGTGAGCCGGCTGAAATCATCGCGTCGCCGGTGGTGCAGGAAGCCTATCTGGGCACCAGCGCCGGCGCCCCGACCGAGGAGGCCTCCGCATGAGTGAGCCCATACTCACCCTGACTGGCGTCCATGCCGACATTGACCAGTACCATATTCTGCACGGCATAGAGCTGCAGGTGCCGCGTGGTGAACTGACCGTACTGCTGGGCCGCAATGGCGCCGGCAAGAGCACCACGCTGCGCACCATCATGGGCCTGACGAAAGTCCCCCGCGGCTCGGTCACCTTCAACGGCAAGGACATCACCAGTTGGTCCACGTCCCGCATCGCGCGCGCCGGCATTGCCTTCGTGCCGGAGAACATGGGTATTTTCGGCCAGCTGACGGTGCGTGAAAACCTGGTATTGGCCGGCACCCACGGGCCACTGGATCAGGCTCGACTGGACTGGCTGTTCGATCTGTTTCCGCCGCTGAAGAAATTCTGGGACCGGCCGGCCGGTAACCTGTCCGGCGGTCAGAAGCAGATGCTGGCCATAGCGCGCGCCATGGTCGAGCCGAGAGATCTGCTGCTGGTGGACGAACCCACCAAGGGCCTGGCGCCCGCCATCATCGATGATCTGGCGACTGCGTTCGAAGAACTCAAGGCGCGTGAGGTGTCCATTCTGCTGGTGGAGCAGAACTTCAGCTTTTCCCGCCGTCTCGGTCAGACCGTGGCGGTGATGAATGATGGCCAGGTGGTGCACAGCGGCACCATGGCCGAACTGGCGCAGGACTCGGCACTCCAGCAGGATCTGCTGGGCCTTGGCCTCGGCGCACATCAATAAGGAGCTTCGATCATGTCGCAAGCCAATCCCTCAGTCGGTCAATGGGCGCTGTGGCGCGACCGGCTGCTGAAACTGCAGTCCGACAAGCCGCACCTGGTGCTGCTCGGGCTGATGCTTTTTCTGGCCTTTCTGGCCATGGACCCGGCCACCTGGTTTGTGCTGACCATCAGCGGCATGGCCATGGGTACCATGCTGTTTCTGATGGCTTCCGGGATGACGCTGACCTTCGGCCTGATGAGTGTGCTCAATCTGGCGCACGGGGCCTTCATATCGCTGGGGGCCTTTGTCGGGGCGGTTATGCTGACCGGAGCTCTCGGGGTCTATACAGTGTCGCCCTCGCTGGGCTGGAATCTGCTGGCCATTCTGCCGGCGCTGTTCGCCGCCATGGCGGTAGCCGGGGTGGTCGGCTGGCTATTCGAGGTGATCGTGATCAAGCCGGTGTACGGCGACCATCTGAAACAGATTCTGGTAACGGTCGGCGGTTCCATCGTGCTGATCCAGTTGATTGAAGTGACCTGGGGCGCCAACGAGATACCGGTACCCCGCCCCGGCGCCCTGCGCGGTGCCTTTGTCATCGAGGACTGGGTGCCGCTGATCGGCGGCCTGGTGATGGAAAAGTTCCGCATGGTCGCACTGATCCTGGGCCTGACCGTCTATGGCCTGATGCTCTGGGTAATCGATCGTACGCGCCTCGGTATTCTGGTGCGTGCCGGCGTGGAAAACCGCGAAATGGTCGAAATCCAGGGCTATCGCATCGGCCTGCTGTTCCTCGGGGTGTTTATTGCCGGTTCGGCGCTGGCCGGCCTGGGTGGCGCCATGTGGGGCATGTATCGGGAGATCATCACAGCGCACATGGGTGAAGAGCTGATGATCTCCGTCATCGTCATCATCATTCTGGGCGGCCTGGGCTCCATTCGCGGTTGCTTCTATGGCGCCCTGCTGGTCGGCCTGATCAACCTCTATATCGGCTATATCGAACCCCGGCTGGCGGCTGTCGCCACAGTGGGCCTGATGGTGGGTGTGCTGATGTGGCGCCCGCAGGGTCTGATTCCGGTGATCAAGGTTTAAGGAGAGGACATCATGCTGCAATCCATACTGTCCGGCGACCTGCCCCGCAGCCGAGTGCTGTCGGTGGCACTGATCGCCATTCTGATCGCGCTGGCCCTGGGTCCGTTCCTGTTTCCGGGTACCCGCGCGTTTGCCACTCTGGGCATGATCTGTGTGTTCATTATTGTGGTCGCGGCCTATGACCTGATGCTGGGCTATACCCATATCGTGTCCTTTGCCCACACCATGTTCTTCGGCATAGGGGCCTACGGCGTAGCTCTGGGCATCGGCCATTTCGGCTCCGGGTTCGGCGCCATCTTTATCGGCATTCTGGGCGCGCTGCTGCTCAGCGCGGCCCTGGCCCTGTTGCTCGGCCTGCTGTCGCTGCGCGTCAAGGCGATCTTCTTCGCTCTGGTGACACTGGCCGTGGCCTTTGCCTTTCTCAGTGTGGTGACACAGATGTATCACATCACCGGGGGTGAGGACGGCCTGCGGGTTCGGGTGCCACGCGAACTGGGCCCGGCGTTCCGCCCTCTGGACAGCGTCACCGGCTTTGATCTGTTCGGCTTTCTGGGTGTGCTCTTCACGCAACCCTGGAATCTGGTGGACGGTTTCCGAGATGCGTTCTTTACTGTCCGTTTCACCGGCCGCACCCTGATGTACTATGCGCTGTTCCTGTTCGCCGGGGTGATCTTCCTGTTCCTGCTGCGACTGGTGAATTCTCCCTTCGGCCGGGTATTGCAGGCCATTCGCGAGAACGAATTCCGCGCTCAGGCGCTGGGTTACCGGACCGTGTTCTATCGCACCGCCGTGGTCATTTTGTCCGCCCTTTTGACCACCTTTGCCGGGGCCCTGTTCGCGCTGTTCAATCGCTATGTGAACCCGGAGAACACGCTCAATTTCGAGCTGATGATCTTCATCTTGCTGATGTGTGTACTCGGCGGCATGGGCACGCTGTATGGCGCCATTATCGGTGCCGTGGTGTTCGTGGTGGCGCAGAACTATCTGCAGGACGTGCTCGGCGCCCTCAGTGAAGCTGTCAATGTCGGCGGTTTTGTCGGGTCACTGATTGAACCCTCACACTGGTTGCTCTGGTTTGGCCTGCTGTTTGTCGCCAGCGTCTATTTCTTCCCCTCCGGTATTGTCGGTCAGTTGCGCATCTGGGCCAGACGCCGGGAGATGCGCCAGACTGTGGCTGAACACCAGACAGAAAGCAGCGCCAAGGAGCGGTTGACCTGATCCCGCAATAGCGCGCAATCAAGCTCCCTCACCCCGTCTATAGATGGACGGGGTGAAGAGCCTCACAGCGCCGAGGCATTACCATTCCGCCCAGCCCTTTATTGGTCATACCAATTATCCATTATTTGCATTTACCGAATGCGCCTGTTATAAAAACAGCCTGTAAGTCCTTGGCATCTCGCCAAAACTCTAACCCAGCAAAACAATAAAATCCGGGTTTGTGCAGTATGAATAAGTCCAGAGCCCTTGTATTCGGCCTTTCGCTGATGTGCGCAGCTTCTTTGATGGCACAAACCGTTGGCATCGAAGATTCGTCTGACCAATGTATCACTGGCATTCTGGAGTCAACCCCGTCTGATCGCTTCAGGGCAGCGGGCGACCAGAGCATGGTCCGAGATCTGCAAACCGGCCTGGTCTGGCAGCGCTGCTCACTGGGCCAGCAATGGAATGGACGCAGTTGTGTCGGTAATCCTGCCGAAATGAGGTGGGAAGAGGCCGCCATGGCGGCCAGTCAGTTGAATGGCTGGCGTCTGCCTTCGACCGAAGAATTGCTGACACTGGTGGAAAGTTGTCGTGTCAAACCCACGATCAACCTCAATGCCTTCCCGGAGACTCCGGATGGGCATTTCTGGTCATCGAATCAGTTTGACGGCCGCAACGGTTATGCCTGGTATGTCAATTTCCGCTATGGCTTCAAGATCTGGTTTGCCACCGACAACCGGATTTACGCGAGACTGGTCAGGGACCACTAGATCTGATTGATGACCCGGTTTCATGATTGAACAGACCCACCTGGCTTTAGCATGACCTTCAGGCCCAGCATTCTCTATACTGCACAGCCACATTCAGCACAGAGGGTTGAGGCCCGGCACATGAAGAGTCTGTTTTTTCGTCACCCGTTTCTGTTCCGTCTGATCATGAATCTGTGGCCCCCCTTTTTCTTCTGTGGCATTCGCATTGCCGAGCTGAGCCACGACTTTCGCTATGCTCGGGTAGAGCTCAAATGGCGCCCCTGGACCCGCAATGTCAACAATTCCCAATATGGGGGCAGCCTGTTTTCGATGACGGACCCAATGTTTGCCTTGCTGCTCTTCGGCTGTCTTGGCTGGGACCGCTATCTGATCTGGGACAAGTTTGCTGACATCGACTACATAGCCCCCGGCAAGGGGCGCCTGACTGCCGAGTTCCATATCGAGGACGAGGATTTACACTCTATTCGCAAAGCAACGGCGAGTGGCGAGAAACATTTCCCCGAGTTCGTGGTCTATGTGCGTGATGAGCAGGGTGAACTGGTTTGCCGCGTTCGCAGAGTGCTTTATGTGCGACTCAGATCACACTTTCGACCTGATTAACACAGCCGGATCATCGACTTCACCCACTGATGCGTAGACGACGAGACAGTGCAAAAACAATTCAGGGACAATGATTGATGAAATTGAAGGCCCCCTGTCAGGCAACTGACTTCCATACCACAGACATTTACGGCAACCCGTTCCGCCTCAGCGATCACGCAGGGAGACGGGTCATGCTGTCCTTCTTTCGCGATGCCGGATGCCCGTTCTGCAACTTCCGAATCTATGAACTGACCCAACAGTACCCCAAGTGGAAAGCGCAGAATCTGGATATTATCGCGGTTTTCAGTGATACCGATGAGCAGGTGCGGCGATTTGTTGCTCGCCACCCAAGACCCTTTACCATGCTCGCTGACCCCAATCTCGACATCTACAACCAATATGGTATCGAGCATTCTGGCTCAGCCCTGCTCAAGGCCCTGCTGTTTCGCTTTCCGACCTTTATCAAGGGCCTGGCCACTGGCGGCAGGCCTTCCAACAACCCCCACATAAAACTGGTCCCAGCCGACTTTCTGATTGATGAGCAGGGCCTGATTCGACGAGTCTGGTACGCGCAGAATGTCAGCGATCATATACCGCTGCAGGAAGTGCGCACCTTCATGAAGGAGGGGCAAAAAAGCAAAGAGACCAGAGCAGCCTGACCACCAGACGCGATTCAGCGATACTGGGGCATGGGGCCGGTTTTCACCAGGCGACTTGCCGGAAAGTAGCAGGTAAAGGTGCTGCCCTTCCCCGGGGTACTTTTGATCTCCAGGCTGGCATCGTGGCGCGCCAGAGTGTTCTTGACGATCGCCAGACCAAGGCCGGTGCCTCCTGTTTCTGAAGATCGGCCCGGATCCGCCCGGTAGAAGCGCTCGGTCAGCCGCGGGATGTCCTGTGGTGCGATGCCAATGCCATTGTCGGAGACCGCCAGGCAGGCCTTGGTCCCCTCCTGACGCCAGGACAACACGATTTCGCCACCAGGCTGAGTATAGTTGACCGCGTTGAACACCAGATTGGAGAAAGCCGAGCGCAATTCATTCTCGCTGCCGCGCACACGTGCTTTCGTCGCACAATCCAGGCGAATTTCATGGGCCTTCTCGCCTGACAGCTCACGCGCATCGCCGGCGATCTGCTCCAGCAACTCCGGTACATCCACCACTTCCTGTGGTACTTGGTCATCTGCGTTGTCGAGTCGGGTGAGCAGCATCAGATCATTGACCAGATTGACCATGCGCCGGGTCTGGCTCTGCATCTGGTCTATGGCGCGATGGGTTCTGGGCGGCAGGCTCTCACGGTTGTCGGAGAAGCCCTCCAGATAACCCTGGAGTACAGTCAAGGGCGTACGCAGCTCATGTGACGCATTGGCCACGAAGTCCTGACGCATCTGCTCCAGTTGGCGCAGGCGGGTGATATCCTGCACCAGCAACAGGCGATTGCCGGCCGCATGGCGGTTGTTGGTAAACTGCAGCACCCGCAACGACCGTGGGTGCGTCATCACATAGGTTTGATGGCGCCGGTTCTGATGGAACCAGTTTACAAAGCGCGGGTCTCGCACCAGATTGGTCAGGGCCTGGCCGATATCGTCACCACGAAATCCCAGCATCTGCTGGGCCGCGACATTCCACCATTGCAGCTCGCCCTGGCGGGTAATGACGATGAGTCCGTCAGATAGACTCTCGACGGTTTTTTCGACCCGCTGCAGGTTCTTTTCCAAGCGTCGCAATTCGGTTCGCTGACTGCGCCGAAAGCGCCAAAGATAATCGAGAATGTCGCCCCAGACACCATGCCCTCGATGCGGCTCGGTGGTTTCGAACTCGTGCAGCCAATCCAGCAGCCAGTGGATCTGGACCATATACCAGAAGAGATGAAGCCCCAAAACACAGGCCAGGAGCGGCCAGAAATACCCTGTCCAGTAGCCGGTTACCAGTACTGCCAGATAGAACAGGATAAGGCGCCGGTACAGGCGCTTGCGTCGGTCATTCTGCATTCAGGTTTTCAACATGCTCCGAAAAGCGGTAACCGGTACCCCGCACGGTCTGGATCATGCGGCTGTGCTCTTCACCCAGGGCCTTGCGCAACCGCCGGATATGAACATCAACGGTACGCTCGTCCACGTAGACATTACCGCCCCACACCTGATCAAGCAACTGAGAGCGAGAATAGGCCCGCTCGAGATGCGTCATGAAAAATTGCAGCAGGCGGAATTCAGTCGGGCCCATGGCCACATGGCGCCCATTGGACGTGACCCGGTGGCTGACCGGGTCGAGGCGCAGGCCCTGAATCTCTACCGGTTGTTCTACCCCGGCCGGTGTGGTGCGGCGCAGCACGGCTTTCAGGCGAGCCACCAGTTCCCGGGGTGAAAAGGGCTTGGTGATGTAGTCGTCCGCACCGGCTTCCAGGCCCTGGACCTTGTGGTCTTCTTCGCCTTTGGCGGTGAGCATGATAATGGGGATTTCGGACGTCAGTTCGTCTTTCTTGAGACGCCGTGCCAACTCTATGCCGCTGGTGTTGGGCAGCATCCAGTCGAGCAAAATCAGGTCCGGCTTCTGGTCGACAATCAGGCTGTGAGCGGTTTTGGCGTCTGCCGCCTCAAGGGCTACATAGCCTGCCATCTCGAGTGCCGAGGCTATCATCTCGCGGATGGGCTGTTCGTCGTCAACGACCAGTATGGTTCGATCAGACATTGGGCAATCCTCAGTGAGGGATTCTTTTGTCTATTGAAGCGCAGATTAATGACAGTAATGTGACAGGCCGTCACTGGAATGTCATCTGCTGTGGTCAGGTTGTCGCCAAAGGCTGAAGGCCAACTTTCTGAGACAGGCCGCACCTTCAGAGTCACTTGCACCCTTTGGGCGGCTGTCGCCGCCGAGCGCGGCCAAGGCACGCGCCTACAACAATGCCACCTTGTAGGCGCGTGCCTTGGCCGCGCTAGGCCACGGAGGATCAGCGGAACAGATGTCTGAGCGTTGTAGGCCAGTGGCGTAAGCCACGCTATGTGCCCGACAGGGCGCCTGACGGCGCCGGGCACGACTGACGTCGTTGGCCTACAGAACGAGGCACCACTGTTCGCGGGTTGCTGACCGGTCGGGCCCTGAACCCGGAGACATCCCTGGCCTATCACACACGCAGCGCGTGGCTTACCTCACAGCCTACAGGCCCGGGAGGTTACTCCTCCTCGTCTCCGCGCATTTTTTCTTCCATTTCTTCGTATTCGATGTGGCGTACATCCGTACCCTTGACCAGGTACATGATATATTCGCAGACATTCTGGCAACGGTCGCCGATGCGCTCCAGCGAGCGCACTGCCCACATGACGTTCAGGATCTTCGGGATCGACCGGGAATCCTCCATCATGTAGGTCATCAGCAAACGCATCAGCGCCTCGTATTCACGGTCGACCCGCTGATCTTCCTGATGCACTTTCAGGGCGGCTTCCACATCCATGCGGGCAAAGGCGTCCAGCGTGTCGCGCAGCATGGCCAGTACGAGCCGACCCAGATTATCGACATTGCCCAGCAGATCTTTCTGCTGTTTGTTGCTGAAGGACTCCAGAGCCACCTTGGCAATGCGCTCAGCCTCGTCACCGATGCGCTCCAGATCACCAATAGCCTTCATGATCACCAGCATCAGGCGAAGGTCACCGGCCGTGGGCTGTCGCTTGGCGATAATGCGTGCGCAATCTTCATCAATGCGCATTTCGATTTCATTGATGCGCGCATCCGAAGACAGTACTGCCTGCGCCAGCTTGTTGTCCGACTCGACCGCAGCCGTCAGCGCGTCCCGTACCTGCTGTTCGACCATGCCACCCATGGCCAGGACTTCGTTGCGGACCAGCTCCAGCTCCTCGTTGAATTTCGAGGAAATGTGCGTGCTCAGGTTCATTGCGTCCATCAGCCAAACCTCCCGGTAATGTAATCGTTGGTCTGCTTTTCTTTCGGGTTGGTGAACATGTCGTTGGTGACCCCGTACTCCACCATGTCGCCCATATACATGAAGGCGGTGTAGTCGGACACCCGCGCCGCCTGCTGCATGTTGTGGGTCACGATGACGATGGTGTACCGGGTCTTGAGCTGGTTGATCAGCTCCTCGATCTTCAGTGTTGAGATCGGGTCGAGGGCCGACGCTGGCTCATCGAGCAGCAGCACCTCCGGCTCTATGGCAATGGCGCGGGCAATCACCAGGCGCTGCTGCTGACCACCTGACAACCCGAATGCGTTGTCCTGCAGGCGGTCTTTCACCTCATCCCAGAGTGCTGCACCACGCAGGCTGTTCTCGACCACCTCGTCCAGCGTGCGCCGGTCGTTGACACCCTGCAGGCGCAGACCGTAGGCGACGTTTTCGTAGATGGTCTTGGGAAACGGGTTCGGCTTCTGGAACACCATCCCGATCTGGCGCCGCAGCTCTGCCACATCCACGTCAGGCTCATAGATATTGTTGCCATCCATCAGGATCTTGCCCTGAATGCGGCAGATATCCACCAGGTCGTTCATGCGATTGAAGCAGCGCAGCAAGGTCGACTTGCCGCAACCGGAAGGCCCGATAAAAGCCGTCACCCGCTTTTCGGGAATGCCCAGGGTGATGCCCTTCAAGGCTTCGTCCTTGCCGTACTGCAGGCGCAGGTCCTGAACGTCCAGCTTGATTTTTTCCCGCGACAGGTTCAGCTTCTCACGCGGCTTGCTGAGTTCTTCAGCCTTCACAAAAGCCCCACGGGGGGTTGGTGTCGTATTCTCAGTCATGGTCATATCTCTCAATTCGTTGAAGTCGAACCGTTAATCAGTTTCGCTGCGATATTTTTCGCGCAGGTGATTTCGGATGCTGATGGCCGTCAGGTTGAGCACGATGATCAGCAGGATCAGTACCAGTGCCGTGGCATAGACCAGCGGCCGCGCTGCCTCGACATTGGGGCTTTGGAAGCCGACGTCATAGATGTGGAACCCGAGGTGCATGAACTGGCGTTCCAGATGGATGTAGGGGAAGTTGCCATCGATGGGAAGCGACGGCGCCAGCTTGACTACACCCACCAGCATCAGCGGTGCCACTTCGCCGGCTGCCCGGGCAATGGCCAGAATCAGGCCGGTCATCATGGCCGGCGTGGACAGCGGCACCACCACCTTCCACAGGGTTTCCGACTTGGTAGCCCCCAGGGCCAGCGAGCCCTGACGGATGGTGCTGGGGATCCGTGCCAGGCCCTCTTCGGTCGACACGATGACCACCGGCAGCGTGAGCAGCGCCAGGGTCAGAGACGCCCAGAACAGACCCGGCGAACCAAAGGTTGGCCGCGGCAGCGCTTCGGGGAAAAACAACTGGTCGATATTGCCGCCCAGAAAGTAGACGAAGAAACCGAGACCGAAAACCCCGAATACAATCGAAGGCACACCGGCCAGATTGTAAACCGAGATACGAATGGCACGGGTAATTGGCCCCTGCTTGGCATATTCCCGCAGGTAGATGGCCGCCAGCACGCCGAACGGCGTCACCATGACCGACATCACCATCACCATAGTCACGGTTCCGAACAGGGCCGGGAAGATGCCCCCCTCGGTATTGGCCTCGCGTGGTTCGCTGGAGACAAAGGTCCAGAAACGGTCCGCGTATTCGGCCATTTTGGCCGGTACCGACATATTGTTGGGCTGAGTCACGCGCATGATCTGCGCCAGCGGTATGGATACCGTGCGATCGTCACTCATGCGCATGCGCAGCGTATCGCGGCGGGTACTCGCATACAGAACGTCCAGCTCGGCCCGCAACACATCATACTCGGCGTCGAGCCGCGCCCGCTCGGCGGCCACCCGGGCCTCTTCCTCGGCGCGGGCATTGCCCGTCACATTGTTGATGTCAAGGCGGCGCAGATCCCGGCGCAATTGCTCCAACTGGCGATTGATTTCACCGACTTCGCCCCGCTCTATCCGGCGGATATCATCATGCAGCGTCAGACTCCGCTCGACCAGGTCCTGTAATTCAGACAGAAAATCCGGATCGTCAGCGGTCAATACTTCCTCGCCATCCACCAGCAACGCCTCGGGATAACCGAAAAAGTCACCCCACTCCCTGCGCTCCAGTACCAGGGCCTGATCCGGATAGGCAAACTCACCCATGCCCAGATCGGTATGCCAGACAAAGTCGGCACCCATCTGATCCCGGTTGCCGACCTTGAACAGATAGCGTGTGACCAGGGTGTCAAATCGATCTTCGGGGATATAGTTGCCTGCATCCGCAGCCACCTGAGCGGGCACTGTCTCAGAGCGCGAGATCTGACCCAGAACGCGTCGCATTTCTCCGGTCTGCAGATTTTCTATTTCAACGGCGATTACTGGCGCGGGCCAGAAGTGGGACAACCCGCGCACGGCGATCAGACCCACAACGCCGATGACCATGACCAGACTGAGCGCCACTGCGCCGCCGGTCAGCCAGATCCAGGGGGTGCCACTACGAAACCAGTTCTTCATGATTCGTTATGCTCCTTAAAGGCTGCTGTACTTGCGACGCAGGCGCTGCCGCACGATTTCTGCGGCGGTATTGAGGACGAAGGTGAGCACAAACAGCACCAAAGCGGCCAGGAACAAGATGCGGAAGTGGGAACTGCCCACTGCCGTTTCCGGTAGCTCGACGGCGATATTGGCCGACAGGGTGCGCATGCCCTCGAAGATATTGAAATTCATGATGGGGCTGTTGCCGGTGGCCATCAGCACGATCATGGTTTCACCGACGGCCCGGCCCATGCCAATCATGATGGCCGAGAACATGCCCGGGCTGGCCGTGGGGATAACCACGCCGACCACGGTCTGCCAGGAAGTGGCCCCCAGAGCCAGCGACCCCTGAGTCAGGTGCTTGGGCACATTGAATACCGCGTCCTCGGCAATCGAGTAGATGGTCGGGATGACGGCGAAGCCCATGGCGATTCCGACCACGAGGGCGTTGCGCTGGTCATAGGTGATGTCGTTGTCGGTCAGCCACTGACGCATGCTGCCGTCAAAGAAGGCAATCTCGACAAACGGACTGGTGTAGACGGACAGCCAGCCGATCAGCAGGATGATCGGGATCACCACCACAAACTCCCAGCCTGCCGGGAAAATACGCTTCAGTGGCCCGGGAGCAAACTTCCACAGGGCCGCCATGCCGATCATCGACAGAGGCATAAAGATCAGTATGGCAAACACTGCCGGCAAATGGCTTTCGAGGAAGGGCGCCAGCCAGAGGCCGGCCAGAAAGCCCAGGATGACGGTAGGCAGCGCCTCCATGACCTCGATCACCGGCTTGACCGCACCGCGCAGCTTAGGCGTCATGAAGTAGGCCGTATAGATGGCACCGAGCAAACCCAGCGGCATGGCAAAGAGCATGGCGTAGAAGGCAGCCTTGATGGTACCCAGGGTCAGAGGTGCCAGGCTGAACTTGGACTCTACCTCGTCACGCGCTGCCGATGACTGCCAAGTGAACTCCGGCTCGGCCTGACCTTCATACCAGACCCGGTTCCACAGTGCCTTGAACGACAACTGAGGGTGCTGGTTCCAAAGCGTAGAGACCTGCACGCGTCCGGTCTCACCAACGGTCAGCAGTGCACGTACCCGCGGATCAATGGCAATATTCTCGACCGCATTCTCGTACATCGACTTCTTGAGCAGTGTGCGTGACGAGGTGCCGTAATGAATGCCCAGGGTGCCGGTCTCGTCGCCGACGATGAAGCCCTTGCGCGTGTACTCAGGGGTAATCACCCGTATGGCACCGGGATGCTGGTCAAAAGTGCGTACAGACCTGAGCGTGCGCTCGTTGGCCGCATCCCGGACCACGAAAGATTGCATCAGCCGGCCGTCGGCGGTACCTGTAATGACCGATATGGAGCCGACCAGGAAATCCATCGCAGTGATGGCTTCACCCTCGCCCACATCAAGGCTGTTGACCAGTCGCGCCTGAGCTGGCGAGCTGACGTCGTAATAGTGCAGCATGCCATCGTCTGTGGCGACAAACAGGTTGCGCAGGCCCTTGTCGAGCAACAACTTGACGGGCGTGCCGGGGATTTCAGGCAACGTAAAACGGTTGCTGCTCACGGTGACCTCGCCGGTCATCATGTTTTCCTGCGTGGAGAGAATGGCCAGCAAAAGGCGTTCATCCGCCGTCACCCCGGCCAGGCCAAGGCGTGACGCACCGCGGTCTGTTTTCTGCACCGCCAAGAGCTCCAGCGGTTGGCCTTGCTCGTCCAGAGTGATCGGATCTTCACCAAAGGGATACAGTATCTGCGGCTCAATATGTCGAACGTTGCCTTCCGGAAAGCTGATCTCGTAGTCGTGCTGCAGTACCATAGCCTGGCCGTTGCTAAGACCGTAAGCCGTGATATTCAGTGTGGGCTCGGCTGCGGCAAACGAAGTCGACTGAGTGCCTACGGGAAACTCGGTAGGAAATGCAGTCCGAACTGTGCCATCCGTCATTTCAAAAAATGTAACCATGCCATCGTCGGCATACATAGCGCCAAGAGTTCGGTAGCGCTCCATGACGAGGTGGCTGACAGTGGCGCCTTCAGCCAGGCCGGGCATGTCATACTCGATCTGCGGGCTGACCTGCGCACCGCGCAGAATCGGCGCGACTTCGTAGAAGAGGTAGGCGAAAATCAACGTCAGGGAAAAGATGACGCCGAAGCCGGCGGCGGTAATCCCCCAGCGAGAAATGCCATCCCGAACCATGCGCCACTTACGGCGTCGCATGCGGGTTTCGGCGTCAGGAAGCAGAGAGCGTGCAGGGGGCAGGTTGTCGCCCTCGGTACGAACCAGATCAGTCATGGTGGCTACTCGGTTGCAAGACATGGAGGAGTCATGGCGGGGAGCATAAGGGCCATTCATGACGGTTTGATGACAGTTTTGTCACGGACGACTTACTCTTCGTTGAGCGCGGCCAAGGCACGCGCCTACAGCAAAGCCACTGTTGTAGGCGCTGCCTTGGCTGCGCTTGAAAGGGGCCTTCGGCCATGCATGCGTGGCCAACGGCCACAGCCTACAGGGGCACCCCAACCCGGACGCCAGACAAAAAAAGGGAGCCCAAAGGCTCCCTGAATCAATCGAGGGTCAAGCGTTTACATCAGGTCCAGATCGCGCAGGACGTTTTCTGCAGCGCTGGCGGGCAAGGGTACGAAGCCGTCACGTACGACAACTTCCTGGCCAACCTGTGAGTAGATCATCTTCACGAACTCGGCAACTGAAGGCTCCAGCGGCTCGTTCGGATGCTTGTTCACGTAGACGTAGAGGAAACGCGCCAGCGGGTAATCGCCCGTGACCGCGTTTTCTGCGTTCGGCTCGAACATCTCACCACCGTGCTCACGTGCCAAGGGAATGGCGCGCACACCAGAGGTGATGTATCCGATACCGGAGTAACCAATACCATTGATGGTTTCAGCCACACCTTGAACTACGGAAGAAGAACCGGGCTGCTCATTGATAGAGGCCTTGAAATCACCACCAAACAGAGCATTGTCACGGAAATAACCGTAGGTACCGGATACCGCGTTACGGCTGTACAGCGGGATGTCGCGGTTCTCCCAGGCACCTTCCAGGCCAACCTGGCCCCAACGGGTAATGTCTTCCGGATGGTCGCTGAAGCGAGTGGAAGAGAAGATGGCATCAACCTGCGGCAGCGACAGGCCTTCGATCGGATTGTCGCGGTTCACGTAAACCGCCAGCGTGTCGATGGCGACCGGCAGCGCGTAGGGCTCATAGCCGTGACGCTCTTCAAACGCTTCGATTTCGGAATCGCGCATGCCGCGGCTCATCGGACCGAAAGTCGCAGTACCTTCAGTAACCGCAGGCGGTGCAGTACCAGAACCAGCGCCCTGAATCTGTACATTGACGTTCGGGTAGAAGCGGTTGAACTCTTCGGCCCACAGTGTCATCAGGTTGTTCAGCGTATCGGAACCGATAGAACTGATGTTACCGGACACGCCAGAAGCACGCTCGTAAACCGGCAGGTTGGGGTCTACATCCTGGGCCAGGGCATTGCCACCCAGAGAGGCCATACCGGCAATCACGCCAGTCAGCAGCAACTTGTTCATTTTCATTGTGTCTGTCTCCATTGTCGAATTCAGGCAGGTCAGGGATTTCCCTGTTGCGAGAGTGACTATAGAGAGACAATGTGACTGATATGTGACAGATCTGTGGCTGCTTTATGAAGATTCCGCAGGATGCGGAATCCGGCTGTCGTCCCCCGGCACAGAGGGAAAACGACCGGCTATCCAGTCCGCGCGGGCCTGCGCCAGCAACGCCTTGTCACTGGCGACAAAGTTCCAGTCGAAAAACCGCTCTTCGGGAAATGGCTCACCACCCAGGCACACGAAGCAGGTCTGACTGTCGGCGGTGATTTCAGGCGCTGCGCCCTCACGCAACGGAGGGAATACGCCCAGCTCACCGGCTTCCAGTGACAGTGACTGCCCGTCATGCCAGCGCACACTCAAATGCCCGGTCACCAGATAGATACCGAGCGCGTGACACCCCGGATAATGCCAGTGCCAACTGCCCGGCGCTCGCACGCGCCCTTCGACAAAGAAAGCGGGCCACTGGATTGCCAACGGAGAATGTTGCTCCATCCAATGCCCGGCAATCAGCGTCCAGTCGACTCCGTCATCCGAAAACCGTGGCAATTGGGGCGCTCCCAAATGCTGGAACGAGGGCTCACCCTGCTCTTCATCCCGGCACTGCGCTACCCAGCATTGCAAGCCATGCAATGGCGGCGCACCGGAATCGGCGCGTTCGGAGTGCACGATACCGCGTCCGGCTGTCATCCAGTTCACCTCACCGGGGCGAATGATCTGGTCATTGCCCAGGCTGTCCCGGTGGCGCATTTCACCGCTGAACAGCCAGGTCAGCGTACTCAGGCCAATATGGGGGTGAGGTGCGACCTGTGCGGGTTCATCAGTAGGGCCCATGTGGTCGAGAAATACAAAGGGACCAATGGCGCGGCAGGTCCGGGAGGGTAAAATGCGCTGTACCGGAACCCCTGCCATATTGTGGTACCGGGCCTCAATTTTGAAGATCGCTTGCTGCATTGTTGGAGCACCTGTGTATCCTGCGGTCAGGTTTGTAATCTGTAGTGCTATTCAGTATACATGAGAGACAAGAATTCAAGTGACCGACACAAGACAAAGGCCAACTCCAATGCCTGAGAAGTACTACTGCAGGGCAGGGTTCAGCGGAGATCTGTTGCCTTGAACCGAATCAGACGAACCCTGATGCGCTGCTGTGTGGTGGTCGTTCTCGGCCTCGTGTCCGGTGGCGGCCTGGCGCAGCAGCAGGTGTTCGATGACTTGATCAGCGGACACAGTGCCGTGATGTTGCTGATCAGAGCGGAAGACGGCCAGATCATCAGTGCCAATCGCGCGGCCGCGGAGTTCTACGGCTATACAGCGGACAACCTGAGACAACTGCGCATTGATGACATCAATCTGTTGTCGGACGCTCAGGTTCAGGCCGAGCGTCAGCGGGCCGCACAGGAGGAGCGCAACTACTTCATTTTTGCGCACCGCCTGGCCAGCGGCGAGGTGCGCACGGTGGAGGTGCACAGCAATCCGATCACTCTGGATGGCCAGACCTACCTGTTTTCCGTTATTCAGGACATCACCGAACAGCGGCTTGCCGAACGGTCGCTGGAAACCTATGAGGCAGGTCTGGCAGATCTGGTCCTGCAGCGCACTTCTGAACTTGAGGCCGCAAACCAGCGCATTCAAGCAATGGCGCTTGGCGGCATGCTGGTTGCCCTTGTTATCATTGTGCTGCTCAGCATCAGTGCCGTGCAGTATCGACGCATTCTCAGCCGCATCCGTAAGGCTCGCACCGAACTCACAGCGCGCAATGAAGAAGCCTATGAGCTGGCTTATTTTGACGCCCTGACCCAATTACCCAATCGCCAATACCTGATCGACCGGTTGCGCGCCGCGCAGGACCTGGCCGAACAGGGAGAGCACCAGTTCTGTCTGACCCTGATCGATCTCGACCGGTTCAAGGACATCAATGACTCCCGGGGGCACGACGCCGGCGACTGGCTGCTGCAGAAGGTGGCTGCGCGCTTGCTGGACAGCACTCAGGCCGGCGATACCGTGGCCCGACTCGGTGGGGATGAATTTGCCGTGCTCAGCGACATCAGCGGCCATGACCTGCAGCAAAAACGGGCCCATGCCGCCAATCAGGCGGAACGTGTGCGGCGCAGCCTCGGGTTGCCGTATGTGCAGGGTAATTTCGAATATCACTGTACGCCCAGCCTGGGTATCGCATTGCTGGACGGTCAGCAATTCAATGTCGAAGAAAGCCTGCGCCAGGCAGAACTGGCCCTGTACAAGTCGAAGGAACGTGGCGGCAATACCCTGCGCTTTTTCGATCCTGACATGCAGGCCGAAACGGATCGCAGAACCGGCATGGAGCAGGCGCTGCGCACCGCCATCCGGGACGACAAGCTGGCACTCTGGTATCAGCCGCAGTTTGACGACAAGGGACAGGTAGTGGGCGCAGAAGCACTGCTGCGCTGGCATGACGATGAGTTGGGCATGGTACCACCGGACCAGTTCATTCCGGTCGCGGAAAACAGCGGGTTGATTGACAGTCTGGGGCACTGGGTACTGGGCCAGGCCTTCACCGATCTGGAGCAGTGGTCAGCCCGTGGCCTGCCGAAAGACTTTGCGCTGTCGATCAATATCAGCCCGCGACAATTCCTGTATCACGACTTCACCCGTCAGGTCGGCCGACTGCTGGATCAGTATTCAGTGCGGCCACAGCAGATCGTGTTCGAACTGACCGAAACCGCCCTGCTGGAACACCTGGAGGAAACCGCCCGCGAGATGATGCTGCTGCAATCCACGGGTATCAACTTTGCCCTGGATGATTTCGGTACCGGCTACTCGTCTCTGTCCTATCTCAAGAGGCTGCCCCTGTCACAGCTCAAGATCGACAAGTCGTTTGTTCTCGACCTGATCACTGATGCCAATGACGCCGCCATCGCGCGCTCCATCATTGGCCTCGGCCAGAACCTCGATATCGAGGTCATGGCCGAGGGTGTCGAAACAGAAGACATCTACGAGTTCTTGCTGCAGTCGGGCTGCACCCGCTTTCAGGGATACTGGTTCGGGCACCCGATGCCGGTTGACGAATTCCGCGAACGCTTCCTGAAGGCGCTTATGACAGATTGAAGGCCATCTGTTCTTCAACGGTGTCGCCACTCTCTTCTTCGGTCCAGCGGAACACGGCATTGCCGCTTGTTTCCGGCGCCATGAAGAAGCGCATGTAGGGGTTTTCCGAGACGGCCGTGTGCATCTTGACCGTCAGGACGGTGTCACCTTCAAATTCCACGATCAGGGTATCGATCATGCGCCGCGGCAGCAACTCGCCATCAGGCCCCTCACGCAGCCCGGTTTCCATCGGGTGCGTCACCAGAGTACGAACTTCTCCGGGCTGCCCGGCCGCAAGGTTTCTGGGCGGGGCGACGCGGGGCTGACCAAACTCGGCGATATCGTCATCACTGGTCATCAGGCAGCCACCGACCGTCACCCGCACATCTGAACTGGCCACGAATACGTCGCCACTGCTGCTGTGCGCAACGGCATACAGAGTCTGGCTTTCGTTGACTCTGACACGAGAAGACACTTCTGCCCGCCCCATCAACGGGGTCAGATAGAAGTCCACCACTTCCGGATTCGGGTTGGCCGTAGCAAACACCCGGATACTCTCGATGTAGTCGCCATCCGTCATGGGGTGATCAATACTGATTTCCAGTGGTACTGCAGACCCGTCTTCCGACACACTGGGCATCTGCATGCGCAGTTGGCCGAGTTGCGGTGTGGCATCCCCGACAGCTTCACGCACGGCATCGTGCCGATCCCAGCCTGAGCCGTCAGCCACAGCAGCACCAGCCAGAAGAACTGACAGTGCAAACAATAAGGCGAACTGGATTTTACGCATTAATGTTACCCCTCGGATGGTCCCCGGCATGCTTGATTCGCGCTTTCTAGTACGCAGTTTAGCTACAAACCGATTGCTGTTCTGTATTTCAGATCAGGGCGAAACCCAGCTTTTCAATGGTCTGACACCCAGCCAGGCACCCAGAACGATACCACCCAAGGCCAGCCAGGCGCTAATCGCCAGGGTCGAGAAGCCGGTCAGACCCTGACCGATTGAACAGCCCAGAGCCATCACGCCGCCAATACCCATCAGCACACCGCCCAGCACAGAGCGACGAATATGGCGCGGGGAATCAAACCCCTGCCAGTGCAGACCGCCAGTAATCAGGGACAGGGCGAAGCTGCCCGCCACGATACCGGCAACCACGGCAACCGGAAACGTGAGGCTGATACCAGTTGAAATCATCAGGTACTGCAAGGAGTCACCGATTGGTGCGACGAAGCTCAGCGACGCCAGGCGGACCGGATCGAAAACATCATCACCGAGTACGCCCGTAATCCACCAGCCAGCCGGAATCAGCAGGCCGATCAGCAGCCCGCCTGCGAGGTCACGACCGGAGCGGCGGAACGCCGAATTGGCGAGCGCGTAGGCCGACAACAGAACCACCAGCACCACGGTAACCAGCCAGCGGGCCAGTTGGCCATCCATGCCGAGACTGGCCAGCCACTGCCACCAGGTAGCGGCAGGCAGGCGGAACTGAACGGCACCTTCAACTGCCAGCCGACCATTGGCCAGCACCCCGGACATGGTCATGTAGGCCGCGATACCCAGACACAGCAAGACCACCAGTGAGCGCAGATTGCCGGTACCCAGCAAAACCAGAGAGCGGGCACCGCAGCCATTGGCCATCACCATACCCAACCCAAACAGGACGCCCCCAATCGGAATCAGCAGCGAAAGAGTCCGCTGCGGATGCACAGAGGCCCCCAGGTCGATGGGGGCCAGCACGGCGAGTGCCTGAGTACCCAGCAGAGCGACCGCCATGGCCAGTGCGAACGCCCGCAACTTGCGGCCGTCACCCTCGACCCACCGGTTTTTCAGGCCGCGCAGCAGACAGAAACCGGTCTGCTGACCGACAGCGCCGAACAACAGCCCCAGAATCAAACCAGCGATCAGCACCCACTCTGTATGAGGCATCAGTAACGCGTGCCCCAGGTATCCTGAGCAATGGCTTCATACCAGCCACGCGCATACTGGGCTTCCAGCGCCCGTGTGCTGCGATCAGCCTCGGCCGGGCTAAGGCCACTGCTGGTCACCTCGACTTCACCACTGCTGTCAGTCTTGTAGATGGCCGCCACGGAAATACCGTAATCCGGCGCAATCAAGCTGTAGCAGGTGTTGGTGAAATAGGCTGGCGGCGGCGTTTCACCAGCCACTTCGGCAATGATGGCGGCCGCAGCCACCTTGCCCTGAGAGCTGGCGGAAAAACCGGATTTTGGCATGGGAGCGGCAATGGTGGCATCGCCGACCACATAGATGTCATCGGCCATGGTGGCGGCAAAGGTCGCCGGATTGACCGGCACCCAGCCGCTGTCATCCGTTACTCCGGCTCGCTCGGCGATCATTCCGGCCTTTTGCGGCGGTACCACGTTCAGCACGTCTGCCTGATGCAAGGTGCCGAATTCGGTTTCCACTTCACGACGCACCGCATCGACACGCATGACGCGGCCATCACCGGACAGCCCGACCCACTCGATACGGTTACCATAGAACTCGTTCCAGCCCGCGGTAAACAGACCCTGCTTGGAGAAGTTGTCCTTGGCATCCAGAATCAGCACTTTGGAGTTGGGCTTATGCTGGCTGAAATAGTGCGCCACCATGCTGGCCCGCTCGTAGGGTCCGGGAGGACAGCGGAACGGGTTATCGGGGGCCACCAGCACAAAAACACCGCCATCATCCATGCCTTCCAACTGGCGGCGCAGCAGCCGAGTCTGCTCGCCTGCCTGCCAGGCATGCGGTGCATATTGAGGCGCTGCCTGATCGTAGCCTTCGATCTCGTTCCAGCGGAAATCTATACCGGGAGACATCACCAGCTTGTCGTAAATCAGCGTGGTGCCATCACCCAGCGTGACAGTATGAGCAACAGGGTCTACATCCTGCGCCAATTGGTGAATCACCTGAACGCCATAGACGTCTTTCAGTTCATCATAGTTGTGGGCAATTTCATTCATTTCCCGGATGCCGCCGAGATAGAGATTGCTGAACGGGCAGGTATAAAACACTTCCGCCGGCTCGACGAGCGTCACATCCAGATTCGGATTACCCCGTTTCAGGTACTTGGCCGCCGTAGCCCCGCCAAAACCACCGCCAATAACGACCACGCGGGCATCCGCACTGCCGCGACCTGTCATGGTTCCACAGGCACTGACCATGGGCAGCACACTGGCCGCCCCCAAGCCCTTGATCAGGCTGCGGCGCGACACCGCGCCAAGATTCTTCTTGTCATTACTCATTGATCAACTCCCTGCAGATGCTCAGCGATTGGCAAAAAATTCAGCCAGTCGGGTCAGTTCTTCATCGGTAAATCCACCTGCAATGCGGTCCATTACAGTGGGGTTACCTTCCCCGTTCTTGTATTGCAGCAACAGCGCTTCCAGCTCCTCGGCCGGACGTCCTGCAATCGCCGGCACAAGGCCAGACAGTGCGCCGTCAGTGCCGTGACAGCCGGCACATCCACCCGCCAGCACTTCGTCTGCCAGGTGGTCGAGATCGGCACTGTGGCTGTCAGCCAGTGCACCGGCACTGACTCCCAGTGCCAGCACGGCAGTCAGACAGGCTGACTTCCAGGGGAGGTGATTGTTCATTATTGGCTCCTTTCCTTACGGGCAAATTGTCTCAGGCGGGCCGAAGGCGGCCCTGCTACCTGCAACAGGTTATCCTATTTACGACCTTTGCACCGCGAGTTTTATAGTCTTTATCAAGCTTAAGTTATGACAGAATGTGCAATCTGCCTCAGTCTGTTCAGGCGACTTGCACTTCCGCCTTGCGCGCTGCCAGCTCACGATTGACCGCGGCGCTGACCGCATCGAGAGCGGCCCGCGCGATGTCGCCACCGGTGCCGACACCCCACCAGGTGCGCTTTCCGGTGCGCAGTTTCACGTAGGCCACGGCCCTGGCATCAGAGCCGGTGCCCAGGGTGTGCTCGGCATAGTCATCCACTTCCAGCGCAAAGCCGACATGCTGGGCTATGGCAGTGGTCCAGGCATCCACCGGGCCGTCACCCCGGCCCA
>NZ_JAIUMC010000012.1 GCF_022565775.1 Natronospirillum sp. | reverse complement strand
ATGTGCGGAGTCGAGCTGTCAGGGATGACGTTTTTTGCGTGTCTGCGGTCAGTACACCCCGCCATCAGGCGGCTTGGCAATTGTTCCGAGGTACCGAAACGGCACAACCTCAGCGATAACCCTCCGGCTGGGCGGCGGCGAAGGGTTGGTTGAGGCGTTCGACTTCATCGTCGATGTCGGGCAGTTCAAGGTCCGGTTCGCTGCTGTCGAGGCGCGACTCGGCTGTGGGCAGCAGTACCTCGAAGGTCACGCCGCGCACATCCAGCGGCTCGAAGACAATGCGACAGCCCCGTTTGCGTGGGTGAATCTCCAGCACCCAGCCGGGCAGATCAGGCTGGATGGGATCGAACAGCACAGCGGGGTGATCTTCACCATCAGTGTTCTCCGGCACCAGCGTATGGGCCTCGCCCGTGGTTTCGTGCCGCACCTCCACCGCGCTGACCGGGCGGCGCAGCGACCAGCTCTGCTGGCGCTCGAACTGCGGCTGACCGTCCCGGTCCAGACTCGCCAGCACCTGGGGCGCCCCGTCTTCCAACTGTACCTGCACCGTTTCGTGCACCAGATCGCCATTGCTCAGCGTAAAGCGGAAATGCCACACCGCCTTGTCCTGTGCATCGGTGGACAGCCGGTTGTCTTCGTTGTGCACCAGAATCCGGCCGTCATACCCGCGCACGATCTCCTGCACGAAAAACAGACCCAGCCCCTTGCCGTGATGTTCACGCACCCGACGCGTGGAATACCCCAACTGAAAAATGCGGGCCTGCTCGGATTCCGGGATATGCGGCCCCCGGTTGTACACCTGCAAACGCACAAAGCCCTCGCGCTCTTCCAGCAGCAACCGAACCCGATTGTGCCGATGGCGATAGGCCTTCTTGTGCGCATAGAACTGAGCGTTCTTGAGCAGATTGTCCAGCAGCAGCGCCAGATGATTGGACTTGCCCAGCAACTGTTCGGTTGGCGCCAGGCGCAGTGCGATCTGAGGGTCTGTCTCCAGGACCAGCGTGCGGTCGTTGCTCGTCATTGCCGCCCGCAGGTCGGGCGTGACGGACGACTCATGCAACAGAGGCCTTGCCGCCAGCCAGATGGCCTCGCGCGGGTAATAGGCAGTGACCACGGGCTCCGTTTGCTCCGGGTTCAGCAACTGCTGGTAATAGCGCTCTTCACAGCGCGCCTGCTGGCTGCCGATGTGCAGGGCCAGATTGTCGGTGGTGGCCAGGTCCAGCAGATCCCACAGATAGCGCATCTGAGCCATGGCGTCTTCCGTGTTTGCACTGTCGCCCTCGAGCTGACCGGCACGCTGCGCAAGCGCCGTCTGCACCCGATCGAAGGCAATGACGCCATTGTGCCTGACCTCGGCGGCGATACTCTGAAAATGCAGGAACTTCTCGTCGTATTCGATGTACTCCAGCAGCTTGTCACTGATAAAGCGCTTCAGTCGATCGGCATGGCCGGAGTAGGTCTGTGCCTGCAGGCGCAGTTCGCGCCGGTGCTGCCAAAGATCTCGATTTTCCGCCTCCAGTTGTTCCACTGCAGCCCGCAGCGCACGCTTGCGACGGGCATGGCGGCGGGTGTCCACCAGCAGGGCCAACAGCAGAGTGCCTGCCGCGATATAAAGGCTTTCGGGCGTGCCCAGCCACTGGCTGACCTCGACCGGCACGCGGTAAAACTCGGCATTGATCGGATCAGCCTGAAACAGCAGCGCACAGACCAGTACCAGCAGAGTCAGCGCTGACCAGATCGGGAAGGCCGGCCGCGGCAGGTGCACCGGGCGCGGAGTATCGGCTTCGCTCTCGGGTAACGTCATCCCTGAGTGTCCTCTTGCTGTGGGCTCACCGGTCGCCAGCAATAGGCGCCCTCGTCACCAAAGGTGACCAGCCCCTCACCCTGCTGACACAGCGTCATGAAGCGGCCGTTGCCGCCGGCGGCCTGGTCCAGCGAGTGGCGCAGCGTGCGAATGTGCTGCCGATAGCTGGCCCAGGAAAAGCGATCCGGATCGGCCTGCAGGTGCGCGGCAATCTGATCCGTGGTCAGGGGGCGCGGCGACGCCTCGACCAGATAGCGCAATATCTTGCGCGGTGTCGGGCCCAATGGCCGTTGCGGATTGGCCGGGTTCATGAGCTTGCTGCCGTTCCACCAGATCTCCCAGGTCTCGGTATCAATGCGCAGCGGGCCCTGCTGCAGTTGCGACTGTTCACCCGGTTGCTGGCTCTGGCGCAGCGCGGCGCGAATGCGCCAGCACAGTACCTGTTCGATGTTGGGTTGATGCTTGGCAATGAAATCCCGCGCCTCGGTCTGCTCGAAGGCCTGCTCTTCGATGCCGGTGCCACTGTATTCGGACAGGTAGATCACCGGCACCTCCGGCCAGCGTTTGCGCAAGGCCCGGAAAACCGAGAAGCCCGCCTCGTCGTCGCCGCTCATCTGCGCATCCAGCAATACCAGGTCCGGTGGCGCCGATCCCGGCTGGCGGATGTGCTGGCAGGCTGCCGCCGCGAAACGGAAAACGGTCAGCCGCGTCGGACGCTGATCAAAAGCCTCGGCTTCCAGCGTCGGGCGGAAACGGTCAATCCAGTGTGTCTGGTCTTCAACCCAGAGAATATCTGCCATGAGGTCGATTCTTGTCCTGACGTCTGAGGCCTGTCGAAAGTCTAGCATGACGTTCCGTTGACGTGTTCGTGCACAACTCACAGATTTTTCACCGGCCCGCGGCAGACTTCAGGTCATGGTGGTGGGGCAGCACTCATTCTGCAGCCACACCGATACAACAACCGATGCAGGAGCACTTATCATGACTGAACTGATGCTTGTCTGGTCCGACTCACCGGCCGTCTCCATGGCGGTCTGGCTGGGTCTGGCCATGATCGTTCTCTATTTCGGGCGCCCTCATGCCCACCAACTGTTCAATTCTACCGGTCAGGCCATCCATACCGTGCTGCGCCTGGCGGCCCGTTCGGTTCACCAGCTTGAAGACCGGGTGGCGGCGCGCAACCGGGATGTCCTGCTGGCGCAGGGCCGCGAAGAGGTTGAAAAGACCATCGAGCAGGAGTTCCAGCGCGTCAACACAGTGGTGGAGCGGGAACTGAGCCACTACCCGGCACTGCACCGCAAGATCAGCGAGACCATCGAGCAGATTGCCAGTGATTATCATGCGGCAACGGACGAGCAGCCATTGCCTCCGGCCTGGTCCGAGGTGATTGACAAGCTGCACAATATGCCGGCGCAGGGCGACCCGGCCGTGGTCAAGGTGATGGACAACATCAGAGGCGTGGTGGACAACGCGCACCACCAGACCCTGAAAGCCTATCAGAAAAACTGTGCCGAGCGGCACAAGCTGTTGTCGGGCCTGCAGCCGCAGTGGCGCTCACTGAATCAGAACCTGCAGGCGACGCAGAAAACCATCAGCGGTCTGGAAGAGCACAGCAAGACCATCGACCGGCAGATGGAACGCTACGAGAGCATGCGCAAGGGTGAAGACCGGGCAGCCAACACCCTGATGGCGTCTTCGTTCACCCAGTTCGTGATTGCCAGCATCGTGCTGGTCATTGCGGCCTTTGGCGGCATCATCAACTTCCACCTGATTGCGCTGCCCATGTCGGAAATGGTGGGTGGCAGTGCCTATATCGGCTCGGTGCGGATGTCCGATATCGCCGCGCTGGTGATCATCATGGTAGAAATCGCCATGGGTCTGTTCGTGATGGAATGCCTGCGCATCACGCGGCTGTTCCCGGTCATCGGGCGTCTGGATGACCATATTCGTCGGCGCATGCTCTGGGTGGCGCTGGCCATTCTGGTGATCTTTGCCACCATCGAATCGTCTCTGGCCTACATGCGGGATCTGCTGGCGCAGGACCGTGAAGCCCTGTCGCAGGCGCTGGCCGGTGCCGCCACTGCGGAAGCCCAGTTCCGCTGGATTCCTTCCATCGGTCAGATGGTGCTCGGCTTCATTCTGCCCTTTGCCCTGGCGTTCGTGGCCATCCCGCTGGAATCCTTCATCCATTCCTCCCGGGCCGTTCTCGGTGCGCTGACCGTTGGCGTGCTTCGCGTGCTGCGGGTGCTGCTGCGCGCCGTAGGTGGCTTCGCCCGCCAACTGGCCCGCATGGCCACCAGCCTTTATGACATCTTCATCATGCTGCCGCTGGCACTGGAGCAGCGTATTGGCGCAGCGGGCAGGCAGCGCCGCGAACAGAAGGCAGACCAGGCCGAATCTGGTGAAGCGTCTGCTGCCGTCGAAGGTGAAGACGAAGCAAGCACATCCGGCCGCAAGCGTCGTTCGCCGCTGAGCCGTCGCAAGGCCGAGAAAAAAGAACCTGAAGTCAGTTCACCCGAACAGGATCTGGAGGTGCCGCATGAACCGCGTACAGCCTGAACACAATCGTGACAACCGGGACCGCCCACGGTGGCGGCTCTGGTGGGGCAAAGTCCGTCTGAGCCTTGGTGTGGCGCTGGGTGTTATTCTGGCAGGTTGCGCCCAGACAGACGACCCTCGCCGGGCGGCCTATATTCTGCTCGATATCTCCGACAACTATGTGCAGGAACTGGCCAGTGCGCAGGCACTGAACCGGTACCTGCTGGCAGAGCTGCAGCCGGGTGACACGCTGGGTGCCATGTTCATCGACAACAGCAGCTACAGTGACCGCAATGTCATCGCCCAGACCACGTTCGATGACCGACCCAGTCTGGCCACCCACCAGAAGCGGCAGTTTCACAGCAAGGTGGACGATTTCGTCAACGGCATCCAGGTGCCCAGTGCGCACAATGACATCACCGGTGCCATCCTGCTGGCCACCGAGCGCCTGGCCGATGTACCGGCAGGGCAACGCGTGCTGTATATCTTTTCCGACATGGCTGAAGACCGTCCGCCCTGGTTGGACCGGGATTTCCCCATCGCCCTGGATGGCGTGGAAATTGTGGCGATGAATGTGACCAAGCTGGGCTCTGACAACCGGAGCCCCAGCGCCTATCGTGAGCGCCTGGCTGATTGGCAGAACTGGGTGGAAGAGAGTGGCGGCGAGTGGCGGGTGATCAACGACCTGCAGCAACTGGAGCGGCAACTGGCGTTGCGTTGAGGAACACTCGGTGGATCATGGATGATCCGCCCGATACCAGGCTGTTTGCTGAATGGCCTGGGTAATCCAGGTCTGAAAGGCCTGCACCTTGGGCCAGCGAAAGTGGTGCTCCGGTGCCACCAGCAGATACCCAAAATGAGAATCATGGGTCAGCTCCAGAGGCCTGATCAACTGGCCCTTCTCCAGTGCATCGCTGCAGATACTGCGCCGTACCAGCGCCACTCCCTGGCCGGCAAGAGCCATTTCCGTCAGCGCCCAGGTGTCTGACACATGCAGGCGCCGCCGATACTGTGCCGGGTCCTGCCCGTTTTCAGTGAGAAAATCATCCCAGCGGTAGTCCATCGGATCCTGGCCGGCCAGCAGGTATTGATGCCTGAGCCAGTCCCACACATCTTCACTGTCATCCTGATACAGCAAGGGGTGGCAGACCAGCAATACACTGTCGTAACTCAGCCACTCGGTATGCATGCCGGGATACTCCGCCAGGCCATAGCGGATGCCCAGGTCGTTGCCACTGCGGGTGGTGAAGGCCTGGGCCCGATCCATGTCGATCTGCAGGTTGATATCCGGGTACTGATCCTGAAATTCCGGAACCCGTGGCAGAAGCCAGGCGCTGGCAAAGGAGGGCAGCACAGACAACCTGAGTACATTGGGTGCCGGCACGCCACTGATGCGTTGCAAACCCTCCGCCAGTTGCTCAAATCCGTGCTGCACAAAAGGTAATAATTCCTTACCAGTTGAGTTAAGCTGTATCTGCCGGTGGGTGCGATCGAACAATTGGAAGCCGAGCCAGTCTTCCAACTGGCGAATCTGCTGGCTTACCGCGGCTTGAGTGATGTGCAGCTCTTCAGCGGCGCCTTTGAAACTGCCCGCCTGGCAGACGATCCAGAAGCAGCGCAGCGTATTGAGAGGCGGGAATTTCATCATAAACATAAGTATAGCTTATGTGTTTATAAAAAACTATCGTTTGTCGAGAAACCGCTTTCCAACGACAATACTCCTGCCCATTAACCGGGGCCGTTGACCCAGCAGAATGCACTGCAACAGCCCCAATCCCGGTAAGGAGAAATACCATGACTGCACAAGTACCCAACACGCCTGTGGTTCACCCCATTCGCATCACTCTGCCCCTGGCAGCCATCAAGCGCCTGGCGACGCGTATCGTCGAGCGCATGATCGAGCGCAAGAGCAAGCGCATGCTGATGGAAATGCCCGAATATCTGCTGCGTGACATTGGTGTTACACGCTATGACATTGCTCAGGATCTGAACCGCCCCTTCTGGCGTTGATCAGACCGCAGCGCAGCGTGCAACAGGCACCGCGCTCACACCAGCACAAGAACAATACCGGGTGAGCAGGTCAGGGATTGACCCGCAGAAAAAGATCGAACAGAAACCGCCGAGTGGTCGCACCCGGCGGTTTTTTTTGTGCCCGTGTTGCGCACAATCCGAACTACACTGCAGATCAGATCAGGGGGTTGCGCCGGCGGATCTGCTCGTGGCGCAGCGATATGCCGGCATGGATGGCAATGGTGGAGAGGATGAGGGCACCACCCCAGAGGGTCGCCGCTGTTGGTGTCTCGTGCAGGATCCACCAGACCCAGATCGGCGCCAGTATGGTCTCCACCAGCAGGAACAGGCTGACCTCCGGTGAGGGCAGATACTTGGGGGCCAGCATCAGCAGAAAGCTGGCTATCGGCATCTGCAGCATGCCCATCAACAGCAGCCAGCCGAACTGATTCATCTCGAGGTCAAACGGCTGCGCCGGGATAACACAGATCAAAGCCGTCACCAGGCCTGCGCCGGCCACCAGCAGGGTGCGGGGCACTTCCGGGGTGTAGCGCAGCACGGTCAGCAGGCCGCCGGTAGACATGGCCAGCAGCAGGGCCAGGGCATCGCCTTGCCAGTTGAAGCCCCCCATGGAGCCGCCAAACACCACCACAACGCCGGTCAGACACACCGCAATGGCAATCTGGGTGCGTCGTGGCAGGTATTCTTTCAGCCACCAGCGCGAGAACAAGGCCGCAAAAAACGGGGCGCTGGCCAGAATAACAACGGTATTGGCCGCATGCGTGGCACTAACCGAGAACACAAACAGACTGGTATTGATGCCATAGACTACCGCCATGATGATGGTCAGCCAGAGTATGCGGCGTGTGGGCGGACGCCAGCGATAGTCGCCGCGCCACAGGCAGATCAGGGTCATTGTCATGCCGATCAGCAGACCCCGCCAGAAAGAGGTAGTCCAGGGGTCCGCGGCAGTCAGGCGCACCAGCAACGCATCAAAACTGAGAATCAGCACCCCGGTAAAGGCAATCAGAATGCCCTGAGCATGCGGCGGCAGGGCGAGAAAACGGGCACGATTCACAATATTGGCTCCCAGGGTTGCAGAAGGCTGGTCGTTTTTGACGGTTGCTATACCTTTGGCTAGCCTTTCAGTTTACTCTGTAGGCTATACAGGCCTGTTGCCCGCACCGCTTTATAACCCGCGGAGGGCCTGCATTGCCATCACACTGTTACAATCCAAAAAAAGAAAGGAGTAGCCCGTGCGGAAGGTTGCACTTGTTGTGGACTCGGTTTGTGCCCTGCCACCTCAGTTCATGCGGGATTTTCACATTTTTCGTGTCCCGATTGAAATATCCATTGATGGACACACGTTTAATGATCCCTGTGATGATCAGGAGTCTCTGCGTTTGTTCCGGTCCGGCGATCTCAGCCGCAAGCATGAGGTTGCAACAGAGGCCCCCTCGGTAGAGACGTTTCGCAACACGCTCTGGGACCTGATTGACCAGGGATACGAATATATCTGGATACAGACCCTGAACCGGCTGCAGGGCCTGACTTACGACAATGCCAACCAGGCCGCCAGTGAGGTGGCCCTGCAGCAGAAGGCTCCGCGCAAGGCTTATATTCGGGTCATGGACAGTCGCACTGTCTTTGCCGGTCAGGCTCTGCTGGCGGCTGAAACCGTGCGCCGCCTGCAGACAGAGGAAGATCCGGTTCGCATGCGCCGCGAGCTGGACTACATGTCGAGTTTTGTGCACACCTTTGTGGCTCCTCGTGAGCCCCTGGTGGCCCTCGAGCGTTCGCGCAAGCGCGGCGAGCGGGCCGTAAAATGGACCCAGGCGTTGATCGCCAACACGCTTGGTATTCATCCGATTCTCTGTATCGTCAATGATCATTCTTATCAGGCGGACAAGATCCGGGGGTTCAACAATGCCGCCAGAGGTGTTTTCACGCACCTTCGGACTCGTGTGGAGACCACGCACCTGCTGGCCCCCATTGTTACCGTCCAGTATTCCGGCAGCCTGCCTGAATTACGGGAACTGCCCGGTTACGCCGAGCTTGAAGCCGCCTGCAAGGCCCGTCAGCTGCACCTGATACCCACTGTGGCTGGCCTGGCTGGTGGCGTCTACGGCAGCGTAGGGTCGCTGATGGCCGCCATTGCGACCGAACCGCATGAATGGGAAGGGGGTTGAAACGGCTCCAGCACGCCCTGACGCACATTTTTCTGTCCCCGATTAAGCAATTTCCTGCAAGCGGACTACATTAAAGATTGAGGAGCCTCTGATTCCGCTGGGCAATGCCCGACGAATACTGCTCAGAAGGCCCTTGACGGCGGGTCGTGGCGCGCGCGAAGCCACTCCGGATTTTCGCAGGTTACTGTGATGGTCGGGCAAAGTGTAATGGTTACTGACGGCAGTGTGACAGCGAACAGAAAGGTACTGATGCTTGTGGATGACGACGCAGCCAACCGGCGTCGTCTGGGGGACTATTTCGTTTCCCGCGGGTATCACTTGCTCGAAGAAGACAACGGCAAGGTTGCGCTCAAGCGCATCGCCGAAGAACATCCGGATGTCGTCATTGCCGCAGTGGATCTGCCCGGCGAGAATGGCCTGACGCTATGCAAGTTGAGCCGGCAGGCCTTCTTTGGCCCCTTCGTGCTGATGGCTGAGCGCTGCGATGAACTGGATCAGGTGCTCGGCCTGGACATGGGGGCCGACGACTATGTACTGAAAGAGGTGTCGCCCCGCCTGCTTGCGGCCCGCATGTCAGCGGTTTTTCGCCGGGTAGAGGCTTATGATGAACCCACCAAATGCCATCATGAACGCCTCGATTTCGGGGATCTGGTGGTCGACAACACCATGCGTGAAGCCTGGCTCAATGATCAGCCGATCGAGTTGACCAGCGCTGAATTCGATCTGCTCTGGCTGCTCGGCAGTCATGCCGGCCGGATACTGACCCGCGAAGAGATCTTCACCCGTTTACGGGGCATCGAGTATGACGGCCAGGACCGTTCGGTCGACGTGCGGGTCTCGCGAATTCGACCCAAGGTAGGAGATGACCCTGACCATCCGCGCCGGATCAAGACCGTGCGCTCGAAAGGGTATCTGTTTGTGGAAGATCCGTTCAGCCCGCCCTGATCCCGACGCGCTCAGACCCTACCCTGCCAGACTCTGAAACCCCCGCCATGATGCAGGCAGGTTACCTGCTGCAGGTGTTCGTTCAGCCAGTCCTGATAGGGCAGGTGGTCATTGACCACGCCCAGCCAGAGCCCGCCCGGTTGCAGCAGGCGTCTGCTGTCGGCGAGCATGCGCCGGGTGATCTCGTAGTCGGTTGCCAGGCCGGTATGAAATGGCGGATTGGTCACCAGAGCCGCCCATTGGCCCTGCAGGGCGGTCAGTCCATCCATCCAGTGGACCTCCAGAGTCATCCCGCTCTGCTCGGCGGTGCGCCGACTGCTCAGTACGGCCAGCCAGTCATGGTCGACACCGGTCATCGCCAGGGTGGGTTGGTGGGCGGCGGCGGTCAGCGCCAGCAGTCCGGCCCCGCTGCCAAAGTCCAGCGCCGGCCCGGGCAGATCACGAAGAAAGGGCAGCAGACAGCGGCTGCCCTTGTCGATGCGGCTATGACTGAACACCCCGGGCAGGCTCCAGAGTTCCCTGTCTGCGGCCTCCGGAACCTCGACCCGAGCCCAGTAACGGTTGAGATCAAAAGGTGCCGGTTGAGCAGGAGGGCTGGCCCGCAGCAGCAGGCAGTGGCGGGCACTGCCCACTTTGCGCACCGTCCAGCCACGTTGTTCGAGAAAGCGTGGTGCCGATTTTATGCCGCTCTTGTTGGGGCCCAGAAGCCAGAGCTCCGCATCGGCACTGAGGCCGGCAGCGAGCCAGGCCAGCAACATGTCGGCTTCGGCCTTGGCCTTGGGCCAGCTCCAGATCACCCGGCTGACTGCAGACAGCTCTGCTTCCGGAAACCGTAGACCGGGCAGCGCCATCCCATCATGCTCCCGGGCAGGGCCGGCATGAAAATGACAATGCCAGATCGAGTCACTTCGCGAACGCAGTTCGTGCGCAGCGCCGGCAGATTCGGTATTCAACAGCAACTGAGGGCCGGAGCGGTCAGGCAGCCAACGTCGCAAAAGGTCCGCATAAGCGCTGGAGGGTCGATCGGACATGGTAGTCGCCGAACATGGAAGAATGTGCGCGCTATTCTAATGGGCAGACAGTCGAGCTGTCATGCGGGCAACAAAAAAAAGCCGGATACAGTCTGCGGCTGTATCCGGCGGTGATGCCTGCCTGGAGGCGGGAGATCACCATGAGTGACGTGCTGCGTTGCTTCGAGGAATCCATGAACGTGTCAGAACAGTCGGGCCATCACTTCCTGACCGCTCTGAATTCAGTCTAGTTCACGGATAGAGATCCTGCCCAACTCAGCAAGGAACAAATTGCTCTCAGTGCCAACTCTGTTAGGCGCTCTGGTTATTATCCGGCTCGGCGACGGTCCGTGGACTCGAATATCCGGTCCGCGTTGTTGGCCACAAAGCCCTGATAGAGAGAGCCGTCCGGTAGCCTGAAGCGCTGTGCAAACTCGTAAAAACAGGTAGGCACAACCATGTCGGTGCCATCTCTGAAACGCAGCCGGCATTGGTCTGCCAGCGTGCTCGATTGTGCCAGACAGACATCGGCACCGCCCTTTATTTCGCCACCGGCGGTGTTGAGCGGCAACTCCACTTCCTGTTTGACGAACTCGTTCAGGGCGCTGAGCTGGTCAAAGGAGCGCAACTGGTGCACGGCTACAGTGAAGTGGTTGGCACGCATGCCCATGACTGACATCCAGGCGGCGTATTCACTCACTTCGGCCAGGCGCAGGTATTCTTCTGCGGTGGGCAGCGCCCAGGGCAGGCCACGATAGAAGAAGTCCGGCCCGTTCACACTGTCGGGGTCAACCTGGTCGACCAGCCCCTTGATGATGGCCTGGCAGTCTTCCGGGAGGGCTTCCACACGCAGTTCACTGAAGAAAATTCGGGGCAGTTCCGGAGTTCTGGGCAGATAGCCCCAGGCGTCCAGATGTTTGCCGGGGAACTGGTATGGCTCCAATCGCTCATACCCCATTTCCAGCAGCCAGGGCTCCAGATCCTGCAGGCGCATGGGGGCCAGGTTGAATGTCCGGAATGCCACATGGTCATTCAATACGGTTTCGCCGCGCGCTTTCAGGGCACCATGAATCCGCGCGGCCTGGGGGGTCAGCTCAGTGTACTGACGCCAAAGGGCAGCGAAGAAGGTTTCGGGAGTCATTTCTGAAGTCTCATTAAAGGATTGCGGGCGTGCAGTTTAACTGACCCTCATGCCATCACCAGCACCTGATCGGCGAATTGACGCATTTGTCATGTACACTTTCACCAACGCGTCACTCAGAGACGCGCCAGTAACGGTGTCGAAATGCCTTCAGGCCGGCGGCTCCTCTTTGGTATCGGGTGCGTCCTGCAAATCATCGAGCCAGCGGTAGAGCGTGCGCCGGCCAATACCGAGAATGCTGGCGGCCTGTCGCTTGTTCCCCTTGACCCGATCCAGTACCAGGCTGACATAGCGTCGCTGCAAGTCTTCGAGGCTCGGCATTTCGGTACCATGCAAAAGCTGTTCGCCGGAACGGCCTGATCCGTTGACGGCAGGCAGGAGGCCGGTCTGGGTTGTCACCCCTTCGCTGTTGCTGCGCTCATCTGCTTCATGCAGGCGGGCGGGCAAGTGGGTGGGCTGAATCCAGGCGTCGGTACAGAACGCGACAGCGCGTTCGACAATGTTCTGCAGCTCGCGAACATTGCCCGGGAAGGGATACTGGCGCAGCAGCTGCATGGCCTCGTTGCTCAGACCTTCAATGGCCCGGTCCTGTGCCGTTGCATGCTGCTGTACAAAGCGCTGGGCCAACAGGTCGCAGTCCTCTCCCCGCTCGCGCAACGGGGGTACCTGCAGGGTAAAGGTTTCCAGCCGGTAGTAGAGGTCTTCTCGGAACTCTCCGGCGTCAACGCGTTGTTTGAGGTCCCGGTGTGTTGCCGCGATGATACGCACATCAACATGTTCCTCGGTATCCTGGCCGACAGGTCGGATCGAGCCGTCCTGCAGCGCGCGCAACAGTTTGGCCTGCAGAGACAGCGGCATTTCGGCGATCTCGTCCAACAGCAATGTGCCACCGTCTGCTTCCTGCAGCAGGCCTTTGCGGCTCTTTCTGGCCCCGGTAAACGCACCACTGGCATGGCCGAAGAACTCGCTTTCTAGCAACTCCTGGGGAATGCCGGCACAGTTCACCGCGAGAAACGGGCCTTCGGCGCGGTCACTTTCCTGAAAGAGCGCCCGCGCCACCAGCTCCTTGCCGGTACCGCTTTCGCCATTGATCAGCACTGGGCCGTTGGCGCGACCGATTACCCGAATCTGTTCAAACAGCCGCCGCATGGGCTCACTCTGTCCATAGATGCCATGAAAGCCCTGGTCGCGTGACAATGCCCGAAAGCGGCTCAGTTCATGGCGCATGGTCCGGTTGTCCAGCACCCGACGCACACTGAGTAGAAAATGATCCAGATCCAGGGGTTTGGTCAGAAAATCATCCGCCCCTGCCTGCAGCGCTTCCACTGCCTGTGGCACGCTGCCAAAGGCGGTGATCACAATGACCCCTGGGCGGTCCGGATCATTGTCATCACTGAAGGCATCCATGATGTCGTGCACCAGGTCCATGCCATAGCCATCCGGCAGGCGCAGGTCGGTAATGATCAGGGACGGCTGGTGTTCAGCCAGCCATTGACGCGCCTGCTGCAACTCGTTGACGGCATGCAGTGTCCAGCCTTCTGCTTCCAGCTCATCGGTAATCAACTGCGCCAATGCCGTATCATCTTCAATCAGCAGCAGGGGATGCTGTGGCTTCTTTGTCATGTCGAGCCCTCCTCTGCAGACGGCGGTGCACTCTGCACCCTGGGCAGGGTCAGGCGGAAACATGCACCGCCAAGTGAGGCGCTGTCTTCAATGCGGATATCACCCTGGTGCTCGCGCAAGACCCTTTTGACAATGGCCAGGCCCAGACCACTGCCAGCACCCGGCGCCTTGGTGGTCACAAAGGGTTCGAACAGCTTGTCTCTCTGGTCTTCGGGAATTCCGGGGCCGGAGTCTTCAACCGTCAGCGTGACCTGCTCATCCGTGCAGGACCAGTTGATTTCAACTTCAGCTCCCTGCTCGCTGGATTGAATGGCATTGCGTATCAGGTTGGTCAGAGCCTGCTCGAGGCTGAGCGAGTCACCCATAACATGGCAATCCTGCGTCCTGTCGACATGCACTTTGGCATCCGGGTACTCGTCGATGATCAGAGCCTGGGCGCGGGCCACCACTGCGGCCAGGGGCAACGATCTTTTCTCGGCCCTGGATCGCCGACCGTAAGACAGCAGCTGCTCGATGATGGCCGTCATGCGTGCCGCCTGATCGCGAATGTCAGCCAGCTCCTGAACGTCGCGCGGGTCGTCCAGTCGTCTTTGCAAGCGTCGCGCGCGCCCGTCGACCACACTTAAAGGTGCACCGAGTTCATGGGCCACACCGGCTGACAGCTGCCCCAGAGCAGCCATGGTTTCAGCCTGCCGCAGCTTTTCGGCCATGGTTTCCCGCTCCTCGCGCTGGCGCGCGACTCTGAGTTCAGCCAACTGTATTGCATCGAGCATGCCATTCAGACCGGTTGCCAGATGTCTTACTTCTTTCGGGCCTCGTATTTCGGCCCGGTGTGCCCGGTTACCTGACTCCACCCGCTGCATGCTGAGGAGCAGCCGTTCCAGTGGCTGGCCGATACTGCGCTGATGGCTGAGGGTGATGGTGCCCAGCACCAGCAGTGACAAAAGGCCAAATCCGGTCCAGGACCAGTTGCGCAGTTGCAGAAGCTGGTTGTCGATATCGCTGCGTCGCCGCGTCACCTGCAGGAACCCGTTGGGCTGCCCGGTGGTGCGGAACAGCGGCATGAAATAGGAGTACACATTACGCCCGTCGATGCTTTCGTACTGGGCAAACTCGCCCTCTTCCGTTTGACGCAGGGCTTCATCGGCCTGTCGACGCGTCGGGTTGACCGACCCCAGGCTGATCACCTGTTCGCCCTCGGCATTGAACAGGTAGGCCCCGTAAACTTCACTGATCCCGAATACCGAGCGCAGGCTGTTTTCTACCTGGTTCAGGTCTTCGCGCTCCATGGCTTCCGATACCGGTAGGCTGATCGCTTGAGCCAGGACCTGCAGGTTTCTCTGCAGACGCTCCTCGGTAAAGTGGGCCATGACATTCAGTATCAGAGCGAGAATCGCCGCCATCAGCACCAGCAGGGGCAGCGCAACCTGAAGCAGCAGGACAGCACGCAAGCTCGAAGCAGAGTGGTTGGCATACGGCTTCTGAGTGTAGCGTTCTGGCACAAGTCACCTCGTGGATGTGGCACATGAGTCAAAATGGCACATTTAAGCCGGTACTGTCAAAGGCCTCTATGACTCACATGAACCGCCGAAATAAAATAAAGTTCTTTAAAAACAGAGACATAAGAGCTATTTGCACTTTCTGGCATGCTGCCTGCAACCCTGTCAGTGAATTCATCAAAAACGATCGAGGTACAGCATGACACGCATCTCCTCAATTCTCGCCGCCATGATGATGGCACTGGGTCTCGCAGCAACCGCCGCAGCCCAAGAGGATACCATGACTGATATGCCTGGCGAGGCTGACATCTCTGACACTGATCTGGAGCGGTTCGTAGAGGTACAGACGGACATCCAGGAGATCACGGCAGAGTACTCGGCACGTCTGGAAGGCGTAGAGGATCCTGACGATGCAGCTGAACTGCAACAGGAAGCCAGCCAGATGATGGTCGAAGCGGTTGAAGACACAGGCCTCGATGTGGCGACCTACAACAACATTGCGGTCGCTCTTGAGACTGATGAAGACCTGCGCGAACGCGTTCAGAGCATGATGAACTGATACGCAGCAGAGTAACGGATTTGCAATTTAACGGACTGAAGCGATGAGCGCTGAAGTCACCAAAAGTGGTCAGAAACGACCAAAGGGGGAGAAGACCATGAAAACGCTGATGAGCACACTGATGGCACTGTCTTTCGCACTGGTACTGGTAGCCTGTGGTGATCCGGGCGAGTTTGAAGACCTGCCGGAAGACGGCATGCAGCAAGAAGGTGGCGGCGACTGGTAAGCCGCTTCTTCTGAAGCAAGTACTTTGGAGGGCCCCGCATTGCGGGGCCTTTTTTTGTGCCGTCACTTTAGCTGGGGACAGGCCGCAGAGTTTTGAGTATGGTAGGGATCTGGCCTGGCTTTTGGGGAAAGGCGCGCATGATCGCAGTCCGGCATTATCTGCAATTCTGCCTTAAATCAGCGGCAGTGGTTTCGCTGCTGTTGTGGAAGCCGGTGGCCGGAGAGCCTTTCTCCCCCGAGCAGTTGCTGGAGTATTGCGCCATTGACGGCCAGGTCTACCGCCATACTGCATTGGGGTACCCGGCATCCAGGGTGGACTGGGGTTTCATGAGTATTGATGGCCAGATTGGCGGTGCCACAAGCGTGCAATGCATGCAATCCGAGGCGCTGGCTTTGCGGTTGATTGCAGAGAGTTTTGCGCAACTCGAGCGTGAATTGGTGCAGGGGCCGGGTATCTATACGCGCAGCCTGCTGGGCCAGTTGGGGTGCAGCGCCGAAATGGCTCAGATGCATTACCAGACTGCCCGTACAGGTTTGCCGGAGCAATTGGATCTGCGGCCGTCTGACCCGGAAGACGGCGCACGGAGAATTCTCTGGTATCTGGCTTTGCTGGAGCCGGACCAGGACTGGCCATGCCTGTCGTCCTGAAGCGGGTTGGCAAACTGCTCTTGCTCGGCTTTCTGGGTGCCGGGCTTGCCAGCGCCGAAGCTCCTGCCGGTCACTCACAATGGCATGACGCTGCCACTGACCTGGCCCTGCATGACAATTGGCGCTGGCTGCAGTTGGGACACTACCAGCCGCGGCGCACTGGAAAACCGGTGAGCGACATCCACTCTGCCGGCTTCTTTCTGGCACCGGAAGGCGCACGCGATCCCGAGCTCGAGTTGCACGCTACGATCGAGGCTTTTTTTGCGCCGCCTGGAGAAGATCCGGAGCAGCATGCACAATGCCGGTTTCCGGCCCGCCTGCTCTGGCTGCGTGAACACTTGCCGCAAGTCGATGATTTGCCGACCCCCCGGTGTGAAGGCTATGACCGGTGGCGAGGCCAGGACGAGCGCCGCATCGAATCGGTCAGCCTTATTGCCGTGGAAGGCTATCTGCGCAATCCGTCATCGCTGTATGGCCATATTCTGCTGCGGCTGAACGAGTCTGCCAGAGAGCCGGCCGAGCATGCACATGTGCTGGCCAATACGGTCAACTTCGGTGTTGATCTGCCGCCCGGAGAAAGTCCGCTGCAGTTTATTAGCAAAGGTCTGTTCGGCGGCTACGAAGCCGTTTTCTCGCACGCCAGATTTCATCAGAACAGCGTGCTCTATGGCGACTACCAGCAACGTGATCTCTGGGAGTACCGACTGCAACTGACCCCGGAGCAGACCGCACTGGTGGTGGCTCATACCTGGGAGCTTCTGGGACGGGAGTTCAGCTACTACTTTGCCGGCTCCAACTGTGCCTATCGCACGGCGGCCATTCTGAACCTGATCCTCCCGGAAGACGAAAGCCTGGATAACCGGATCAAACCCTGGACTATGCCTCATGACACCTTCAACCATCTGATGCGCGTGGACAACAATGGCGCCTCAATGGTTTCGGCGGTCTACTACTATCCCTCGCCACAAAGCGAATTGCTGGCAGACTGGCAGCATCTGAGCCGGACCCAGCGTGCCGCGGCCAGTGCCTGGCTTGAATCCGGAGACCCGGAGCTGATTACGGACGAGCGCTTCAGTCTGCTCGAACAACAGCAACTGCTGGATGCACTGATCAACTATCATGCCGCGCAGACCGCGTCACCGGCGTCGGGGCTCTCTGATGCCGACTGGCGAACCTTGATGGCACTGCGGGTTCGGCTGCCGGTGCGCACAGATTCACTGGGTGATCATATCTATACCGAACCGTCATCGGCGCAATCCTCGCGCGACCGGATGCGTCACCCAGCACCCATGCATGCAGCCAATTATCCGACATTGCTCTCCGCTTCCGGCTTGTGGAACGAGACCCGTGGCCCAGGCGTGGAAGCCCGTTTCCGTCTGTCCTACTATGATCTGCTGGCGCGGCCCGTCGGTCGCCCGGCGCTTGCCGAACTGAGTATGGTGGATATTCGGGCAGCGGCCTGGGAGGATGGACTGCAACTGCGCCGTCTGGACCTGATTAATGCGACTGCGTTGAATTTGTCGGCAACCGGCCGGTTGGCCGATCAGCCGATGTCCGGGCGACTGCGGGCCGGCTATGAGGCCAGCAATCTGGCCTGCAACGACTGCGGAGAGTGGTTTGTAGAAGGCGGGCCAGGGCTGGCTTTCGGGTCACCGGGGCTGGCTGCCGGATATGGTTTGCTGGAAGGTCGGCTGGCCAGCGGGGACTCCGGCCCGGTGGCGGTCACGCCTCGCCTGGGGTGGCTGCAGCACTGGCACTCGGCCTTCAGCACGGGTCTGGAAGCCGGGTATCGCTGGTCAGCCGGCGATTCGGACAGCGCCGGTCCGCTGCTGGATGCAAGGCTGCGTTTTGGTAACAGCCAGCGCTGGGACCTGCGCCTTGAAGGGCAGTGGCATCAGGCCAGTGAATTCAGGGTGGGCCTCGGTACCTACTGGTGACCCCCGGAGCGTTTGCGAAATTTCCGCTGCGCCTTGTCGACGGCACGCGCGTCTTTCCAGGCCGCATAACGTATCTGCATTCTGGCCATCCAGCTCAGCAGTCTGTGCGCCTCGTAACGACGAGTCAGCAACTTGGGTGGGGCTTTGGCCATGTGGGAACCTTCTCCTTTAAGGGTGCAATGAACGTGTCGATTATGCGCGGGGCAGCTGCAAGCGCAAGCTTTGCGCTGCCAACAGCATTTAAACAGGTGTTTCAGGGCAATAATAGCAGCAGAATGGTCTGCATTGTTCACACAGCCCCAAAAGCTACTTCGAATTGCGACCTGTCGTTGTAAAGCCACCAAATTGATGTAATTGGTTGAGTCGCGCTGATCCGACAAAGTACCATGGTGGCCGGTTCAACGGGCAGGGATGACAATGCGCACCTATATGCGGCCGCTACTGGCGCTCTTTATCGGTATCAGCCTGTTACTGCTAGGAAACGGGTTGCTGAACACCCTGGTCACCCTGGCTGGCGAGGTTCGAGGCTTTTCGACCACCTTGCTTGGTGTGCTCAGCTCCGGCTATTTCCTGGGTTTTCTGCTCGGCATCTTTCTGGTGGTTCCGGTTATCAGGCGGGTAGGGCACATCCGGACCTTCGCTTTCATGGCGGCTTTGGCAGCGGTCGCCAGCCTGACCCTGGTGCTGACCGACCTGCCCTGGGTCTGGCTGGCTCTGCGCATACTGTATGGCATTGCTCTGGTGTCGCTGTATGCGGTGATTGAAAGCTGGCTCAATGCCGCCGTGTCATCGGAGCGGCGGGGCATTGTGTTTGCCCTGTACACCATGGTCAGCCTGGGGTCTATTGCGGCAGCTCAGCAGTTGCTGCGCCTCGACAGCCCGGCAGCGGTCACGCTGTTCGTACTGGGGGGCATTCTGCTGTGTCTTGCCTTGACGCCGGTGACTCTGACCCGTCTGCCGCAACCCGATATCATGACCATGCCCAAGCTGGATCTGCGGATAATCTGGCGCCTGGCACCTCTGGCGCTGGTGACTTCGTTGTTTTCCGGGCTGGTGCTGGGCGCCTTCTGGGGGCTGATGCCGCTTTACGGCAGTCTGATGGGCCTCTCAACAGCCAGTATCGGCACGCTGATGAGCGCGGCCATTGTAGGGGGTGCCCTGGGTCAGTTGCCGATTGGCTACTATTCTGACCGGCATGACCGTCGGCGCGTGCTGGCGGCGGTAATGGCCGTGGCCATTGTTGTGTCCCTGCTGATGATTCCACTGGATGAGTCACTTTTTCTATGGGTTCTGATGGGGCTTTGGGGCGCCATGGTGTTCGCGCTTTATCCCATCGCCATTGCCTACATGGTGGACCGGGTGGAGCCCGAACACATTGTCAGCGGATCCAGTGCTGCGCTAATGGCCTTCGGCATAGGGGCCGCCCTGGGGCCGACTGGCGCCGCCTCTCTGATGGAGCTGTTAGGTCGTGATGCGCTGCCGGCCTATTTTGCCGGTTGTCTGTTGCTGATGATGGGTTTGCTGATGCTTTCGGTGCGGCGCCGCAGCCGCGAAGAGCCTACGGATTCGCCCGGGCACTACTCACCCATGGTTCGATCCACACCACAGGTATTGGAAATGATGCCGGATGCGCCAGACCAGCACGAGGCGCCTGAAGACACCCCGGACATCGAAGATGATTTGCCGCCGGACCCTGCTGACGAGGGCCCGGCGTCATCAGATGAGCAGCCGGTCAGGCCTTGAAGGCCTGAATCAGCTTCTGCACACTGTCCTTGGCATCACCAAACAGCATGCGGGCACTGTCCTTGTAGAACAGGGGGTTCTGCACGCCGGCATATCCGGTGGCCATGCTGCGCTTGAGAATGACACACTGTTTCGCTTTCCAGACTTCCAGCACCGGCATACCGGCGATGGGGCTGTTGGGCTTTTCCTGTGCGTCCGGATTGACGATGTCATTGGCGCCAATAACGATCACCACATCGGTCTCCGGGAAGTCGTCATTGATCTCGTCCATCTCCAGCACAATGTCATAGGGCACATTGGCTTCCGCCAGCAGCACATTCATGTGTCCGGGCAGACGACCGGCAACCGGATGAATGGCAAAGCGGACCTGTTTGCCGGTCTTGCGCAGTTCATCGGTCAGTTCGCTGACGGCGATCTGCGCATTGGCCACGGCCATGCCATAGCCGGGCACGATGACAATGCTCTGGGCTTCACTCAGCGCGTCGGCCAGTTCTTCGGCGGTGGTAGCGACAGCGTCGCCCTGATCGTCGCTGCTGATGCCGCTGCTGGAGTCGGTACCGAAGCCACCGGCAATCACGCTGATAAAGGAGCGGTTCATGCCCCGGCACATGATGTAGGACAGGATGGCGCCACTGGAACCCACCAGAGCACCCACCACAATCAGCAGGTCATTGTTCAGCATGAATCCGGCCGCTGCCGCCGCCCAGCCCGAATAGCTGTTGAGCATGGACACCACTACCGGCATATCAGCCCCGCCAATGGCTGCGATCAGGTGGATGCCGAGCAGGCAGGCAATAATCGTCATGATGAAAATCAGCGTGGCATTGCCCGGGCTGGGATCACTGCCGGCGACAATGAACAGCAGAATCACACTGACCACAATGGCGGCCAGGTTCATCCAGTGACGGTAGGGCAGCGTCAGCGGGTTGCCAGACAGTATCCCGTGCAGCTTGCCACAGGCGACCCAGGAGCCGGTCATGGTGATGGCTCCGATGAAGATGCCCAGATAGATCTCGGTATTGAGAATGACGCGATCAGCGCCGGTGTAGTGATAGTCCGGATCAAGATAGGTGCCCCAGCCGATCAGCACGGCGGCCAGGCCGACAAAGCTGTGCAGCAGGGCTATGAGCTGCGGCATGGCCGTCATCTGAACGCGGTGGGCCAGCGACAGGCCGATGACCGCACCTACCGCCATGGCCAGGCCGATCATCACATAGTTCTGGACGTAAGCGCTGAGCAGGGTGGCGATGACGGCAACCGCCATACCGGTGATGCCGTACCAGTTGCCCCGACGGGCGGTTTCCTGCGAGCTGAGGCCCCCAAGGGCCAGAATGAACATAACAGCGGCGAACAGATACGCCATGGCAATAGTGCCGGTCATACGAAATCTCCCTTAATTCTTGTCATTATTTCCGGAACATATGCAGCATGCGATGGGTCACATAGAAACCGCCGAATATATTGATGCTGGTCACGAACACCGCCACCATGGCCATCACCGTGATCAGGGTGCTGTCGGGTGTCGCCACCAGCAACAAGGCACCCAGTATCACGATGGAACTGATGGCATTGGTGACACTCATCAGTGGCGTGTGGAGCGAGTGTTTGACGTTCCAGATCAACTGCCAGCCGACAAAAATCGACAGAATGAAGATAAAGAAATGGTGCACAAAGTCTGCCGGGGCCACTGAGCCGAGCAGCAGCAACAGAGTGCCCGCCACTGCCCAATAGCCGATCATCGCCTTGCCGCTGAACAGATTTTTCGGCTTTGCCTTCACCGCCGGCGCTTCCGGCTCAGGCTCGGGTACCGCTTTTTTCTCCGCAGCCGGAGACGGCGGGGGACTGGCGGGTTGCGGTGGGGGCCAGGTCACCTTGCCCTGGTGCACCACCGTGGCGCCGCGTTGAACTTCATCGTCCATGTTGATGATCAGTTCGCCGTCCTTGCCGGGTGTCAATTCAGCGACCAGGTGCACCAGGTTGGTGGCATAGAGCTGTGACGACTGGGCTGCCAGACGACTGGGCAGGTTGGTGTAGCCGATGATGCTGACGCCATGCCTGGTGACCACCTTGTCGGCCTGCGCCAGTTCGCAGTTCCCGCCATTGGCCGCCGCCAGATCCACAATCACGCTGCCCTGCTTCATGGATTTGACCATGTCTTCCAGTATCAGCTTGGGCGCCGGCTTGCCCGGAATCAGGGCCGTGGTGATGATGATGTCGACCTCGGCGGCCTGCTCACGGAACAGCGCCATCTCGGCGTCGATAAACGCCTTGCTCATTTCCTTGGCATAGCCGCCGGTGCCGCTGCCATCTTCCTCGTAGTCGAGTTCGAGAAATTCGGCGCCCATGCTTTTGACCTGATCTTTCACCTCAGGCCGGGTGTCGAAGGCACGCACGATGGCGCCCATCGATTTGGCTGCACCAATGGCCGACAGCCCGGCGACGCCTGCGCCGATCACCAGCACCTTGGCCGGCGGCACCTTGCCCGCAGCTGTAATCTGGCCGGTAAAGAAACGACCGAACAGGTTGGACGCCTCGACGACTGCCCGATAGCCTGCAATGTTGGCCATGGAACTCAGCGCGTCCATCTTCTGGGCGCGCGAAATGCGGGGTACTGCATCAATGGCCAGCGCGTTGATCTTTTTCTTTGCAAACTGCTTGAGCAGCGGTTCGTTGAGCGCCGGCTGCAGAAAACTGATGAAGGTGGCGTCCTTGGGCAGCAGGTCCAGTTCGTTCTTGCCATCCAGATCTGTCCGCTTCTCCGGCCCGTTGACCTTGAGCAGAATATCGGCCTGTGGATACAGTTTGGCCGCGCTGACCATCTCGGCCCCGGCTTCCTTGTAGGCATCATTGCTGTAATTGGCCTGGCTGCCGGCGCGCGACTCCACCACCACCCGGTAGCCGAGCTCCAGCAGTTTGCGCACTGAATCAGGCGTCGCAGCGACGCGCTTCTCCAGCTTGTGGGTTTCCTTGGGTATGGCGATCGTAAGAGGCATACGCAGTTTCCTTCAGGCTTGCAGCGGCTGGTTATTGTTCTGAGAATGGCGAAGCGCACTGAGGATTCTGAACCCACAGTACCCCTGTCTTTATAGGGCGCAGGGCAGCATAAGTCAAAGCCCGGACCATGGGGTTCCGGCTGAGATACGGTGGAGAGTCGATTAACGCTTGGGCAGCAGGGTGGTGCGACTGTAGGAAAGATATTCGTGCAGTGTCTGACCCTGCGGTGACCAGAGACTCCACAGGTAGCCGAGCCCAAAAAGCAGCACGGCCGGTACACCGGCAAAGAATCTGAGCATGATCTGGCGATGACTCAGCAGGTGACCGTCGAGCGTCTCGGCGCGCAGCCGCCATGCCTTCATGCCAATGGTCTGACCGCCCCGACGCCAGCTCAGCCACACATACCCCAGCACCAGCAGCAACACATAGAGGCGAAACAGCGGGTCGCCAGCGTCAGGCGATTCGGCCCCTGTGGTCCAGTAGAGTATGCCGAGGTACGGAAACGTGGCGATCATAAGCCCGCCGGTCATGACCAGCAGGTCATAGCTCAAGGCTGCAAGACGGCGCAACAGCAAGGCCCCTCGCCCGGGTTGCGGTATCAGGTGGAAGGAAGTCTGTTGGTCACGGTTGTCCGACATGATTGTCAGCACTCCACCTTGAGTGAGAGTTCAGAGCCGAGCGCATGATGCCGGACCTCAGGCGTCCATGCAACGGTATCTTTGGCGCACTGGCAGCAGGCCCCAAAAGATGAGACAAGACGTCGTCGGCTTGCTTGATATATAATGGACGTCATGACTACAGACCTACTGCATAAGAACAGCCAGCAATGGCAGGACAGCCCACGGGATCTATCTGCCATGGAGACCAATGCCCGCGAAGCGGCTGCATTGCTCAAGGCGTTGGGGCATGAATGTCGCCTGATGATTCTGTGCAGTCTGCTCGAGGGTGAAAAGACTGTCACCCAGCTCAATCAGGGTGTACCCCTGAGTCAATCGGCACTGTCGCAGCATCTTGCCAAATTGCGCCATCAGGATCTGGTCAGCGTGCGCAAGGATGCCCAGATGGTGTATTACCGACTCAAGTCGGACAAGGTAGTGCGGGTTATCGGGACGCTTTACGAACTTTATTGCCACTGACCTCCGCTTTTTGCGTGAACTCTGTCTCGTTATATCTCTCCCGGTAGGGTCAAAAGTTGACATATCGCTGACGCCTTCCTATGGTTATTACTGGTTAAATTTTATTCATCCAGCTAACCAGACTCTTGAGGAGTGTCGAATGCCTTTCGCGACTGCACCATTACCGTCGCAGCTGGACATGGACGACCTACCGATGCTGCCGCCCAAGCGCCGTCTTTCCGCCAATGCCTGGCAGATGGTGTGGACGTTACAGATGATGAACCCGCTCCGCTCGCCACATACACTGGAAAAGTTTGTCAAACAGTTTGATGACCATAAGCGTACGTTCGGAGCCCGACCTAGAACCAGTACGCGTTTGTGCCTTTCGGTGACCGCGGAAAGCATGGATGACACCGATATGGCCGCTGAAGTGTTTGTGGTTATTCGTGCGCTGGAAGAACAGTTTGGGCCGGTTTCCCAGATAGAGAACCGCTCGGCAGAGCATTGGCCGCTGTATCAGGATGAAAACCCCCGCAACTGACTCTCAATCGTCCGCCTGACGCAGGGCCCTGTTGGTTGCGCGAGTAGCCGGGTGGGTCTCGGGATTGTCCGGCCATGGATGTCTCGGGTAGCGACCTCTCATTTCCCGGGCCACGGCGTGATAACCCTCTCGCCAGAAACTGGCCAGATCCGATGTGATGGCCAGGGGCCGGCCTGCCGGCGACAACAATTGCGCCGTAATGGGTAATCTGTCTTTCGCTGTGCTCAGGTCCTCGGTGCCGAAAAACTCCTGCAACTTGCCACTGACTATCAACTGGCCATGTTCCGAGATAGCCACTTTTACCTCTCGCCCACTGGGCAGCGTGTAGCGGTCTGGTATCCACTGGTTGAGTTGTCGCACCGCTGTGGCGCCAATCAAGGTGCACAGGGCGTCATGCCAAGGCAGGCGATCCGGGGCCACGGTAGGGTCATCCAGAATCGTCAGAAAAGGTTCGAACCAGTCTTTCATGTTGGCTTGCAAGGCGTCATCCTGCAGGTCGGGCAGTGGTAGCAGATTGTGTTCGGCAGCAATGCGGGTGCGCAACAGAAGCCTGCGGGTGCGCTCAGGCCAGGGCCATTGATCCGGCGGCTGGTTCTGGTAGTGCTCCAGCAATGCGGGACCCAGTTCCTGCGCTGTGACGGGGCGGTTGGTCTGCTCCACGACGCGTTCGCCCAGCTGCAAAGACTCGGTCATCCGCCAGCGCCCCTTGTGGTACTCCAGTACCTGCCGCTGTTGGGCAAGTTGGCGCACCTGTTCCGGTTGCATGCGCAGATCCAGACCACTCCCCCGGTGATGCTTGCCCTGTCGTGCCAGAGTCAGGATCAGCGCCCATTCAGAGCTGGCCATGGGCAGTTCAACGCTGACGCCACTGGCCAGATGATAGCGGCCGGAGGGCTGACAATGCGCAACCCGGTCCGGCCAGGCTGTTGCCGCAGCGGCGGCCAGCGCTTCCGGGGATACTGCATTGTTGTTGCTCAGGCGGACCTCCAGTATACGCTGCCAGCGCTTCGCCAGGCGCTGCCATTGCCAGTTGTGCTGCAGTTGCTGCGCTTTACTCTTGAGCAGCGATGCGCTATCCGAGGCCTGCGGATCATCTGCGCCCTGATCGCCAAAATGCAGCCACAACACCAGCGTCATTGCCTGCGTCGGCCAGGTGCTGCCGAGCTCCCGCCTGAAGCCCTGCAGCAGGGCGGCCAGTCTTGGGTGTGTACCGAGTTGCGAGACCTGTTGGCCGGCTTGGCTGATTTGACCGTTGTGGTCCAGCAACTGCCAGGCTTGCAATTGTTGCCGGGCCTGCTGCAGGGCGAGTGGCGAGGGCCGGTCCAGCCAGCCCAGTTCCTGTTCCGGGCTGCCCCAGTGCGCAATTTGCAGTGCCAAAGGCAAGGCATCGCATTGCCGTATTTCGGGCAGGTCGACCGGTGCCAGAGCCTGATCCGCCGACCAGAGTCGCACACACTGGCCGGCCTGAACCCGCCCGGCTCGGCCGCGTCGCTGATCGGCTGATGCCTGGCTGATACGTTGTGTGTCCAGGCGCTGTACGCCGCTGCCCTGATCAAACCGGGGACGCCGCACCAGCCCCGAGTCGATCACCAGGGTTACATCGGGAACCGTCAACGCACTCTCGGCGATATTGGTCGATACTATGATGCGTGGCCCGGTCTCCGGGTTGATGGCCGCCTGTTGCTCGTCCGTGTCGACACGGCTGTGAAGCCGCACTATGCGGCGCGCCGGCCAGGCTGTGCGCAGGGCCCGGGTAACCGCTTCGATATCGCGCCAGCCCGGCAGAAAAACCAATGCTGTACTCTTCTCGTCATGGCCCTGCAGTGCGCGGATAACCTGATTAGGCAAGGCCTCACTCTGGCCGGCGGTCTGATGCCGGGTGGTCACCGGGTACTGCCGTCCGGCGGCGACCAGGCGGTTGTCCAGTTGTTGCTGCAGCTTGGGGTCTGGCGTGGCAGACATCAGAATCAGTCGCAGATCGTCGCGCAGCAGGGCCAACTCCTGCAGCCAGACCCAGGCCAGGTCCTGCTGTACGGAGCGCTCATGGACTTCATCCAGTATGACTGTGCCGACACCGGGCAGCTCCGGATCGGCCAGCAGACGCTGTAGCAAAATACCCGGTGTCATGATCAGCAGGCGCGTCCTGTCGCTGGCGCAGCGGTCAAATGGCACCTGATAGCCGACTTCCTGGCCCGGTTTGCCGTCGCGCAGGTGCGCCAGGCGCTGGCACAGGGCGCGCGCAGGCAGAATGCGGGGCTGAACAAGCCAAACCTGGTGCTGGTCCGGAGACGCGGCCTCCAGCAGCCACAGTGGAATCAGCGTTGATTTTCCGGCCCCCGGCTCGGCCTCCACCAACAAGGGTGACCCGGCCTTCCAGACATCCAGAAATTCCGTGTGATGATGACTGATCGGCAGATCAGACAGATCAACCCGTTCGGGCATGACGATATCCGCGGTTGTCAGCGTGCCCTGCTAAAGCGCTGGGCCATAGGGCAGAAAACGGTTGTCAGTATTGGCCCTGATCCAGCGGGTGAGCTCAGGGTCGGGACGTCCCAGTAGTTGCCGATAACGCCGGAAGGCATGAATGACAACCGATTGATCGCCTGCCACACAGCCGGACAAATGCTGCTCGGCCAGTGTGCACAGGCAGGCAAGCCGGGCCAGTTCATCGATTTGCAGCCCATCCAGCAATGTGGCCCAGCGATCTTCCGGCAGGTCTATCCAGCGCTGTAAGCTGGCCCTGTCGAGGTCATCAAGCCGTTCAAGGTCGGATGCCTCCTGCCATGAATGTTGCAGCCAGGCTTTCACTCGTGAAGGGTCGGGACGAAGCTGATCCGCTTCCGGTTCCCAGGTGCCTGTAGAGGCCATAATGCGCTCTCCCGCCGTCTATCGTTTCAGTATTCAGGGTGTCCGGCCACCACCAGCTCTTCAATGTGAGCCTGCACGCTGTCGGCCAGAGCATGGGTATTGTAACCGCCTTCGAGGAAACTGATGACCCGCCCACGCGCGCCACCGGTTTGAGCTTCAGTCATGATCTCCCGAGTCAGCCAGCGGTAGTCATCGGTGGTCCATTCCAGTTCTGCCAGGGGGTCCTCCCGGTGAGCATCAAACCCGGCTGACAGCAGGATGAACTCCGGACTGTGTTCACGCAGTGCCGGTTGCCAGTCGTCGGTCCAGATCTGACGCAGCAGCTCTCCTCCAGAGTATGCGGGCAACGGCGAGTAGAGCAGGTTGCTGCGATCCGCTTGCCAGTGGGAGTGCGGGTAAAACGGGTGCTGAAATGAACTGATGAACAGCACGTCCGGATCACCACGGAACACTTCGGCGGTGCCGTTACCCTGATGCACATCAAAGTCGATGATGGCCAGCCGCCTGACGCCATATTCGCGTTGCAGATAGCGCGCGGCCACGGCGACATTGTGGAAAAAGCAGAATCCCATGGTCGTGCCCGGCTCGGCATGATGACCGGGCGGGCGGGTGGCACAGAACGCATTCTGGTACAGGTGGGTCATGATGCCATCGACTGCCTGAATGCCGCTGCCGGCAGAGCGCAGAGCCGCCTCAAGGGAATGCGGACCCATCAGCGTATCCGGGCCGGCATGCACCAGACCGTGTTTGGGGGCCAGGCGCCTGACCTGTTCCAGATAGCGCGGCAGATGCACCGTCAGCAGGTGGCGGTCTTCAGCCATGGGGGCGAGATAGACGTCCAGTTTCTGCCACACACCGGAGCTCTTGAGTCGATCCAGAATGGCCTGGAGGCGCGCCGGGCTTTCCGGGTGATCGTCGCCCATGTCATGCAACAGACTGGCCGGATGATGGATAAAACCGGTGGTCATGAAAGTGCTGTGACTCCAGGCCGTTATTGAGTAAGGTCTGCATCATGGCAGAGCTGGATGCATTCTTTCAACCGAAATCGATTGCCATACTGGGCGCGTCGGAACGACCGGGCAGTATGGGTGGTCTGGTGCTGCGCAATCTCCAGCAAGCCGGCTACCCGCATCCGGTTCTGGCGATCAATCGCAGGGGCTATCGGTCGGTTTTCGGCGTGCCCTGCAAGTCAACCCTGCATGCCAGTGACAACATCGACCTGGCGGTACTCTGCCTGCCGGCGCCGGGCCTGCAGCGGGCTATCAAGTCGGTGGCGCAGGCCGGTGTGCGGGCAGCACTGATATTGACCGGCGGCATGGCCCGCGACCAGTTGAGCCCGACCCGCATGCGTCGCCTCAAGGTGCTCGCACGGCACTGGGGCATCCGGCTGATGGGCCCCAACAGTTTGGGTCTGATCGTGCCATCGCAGAATCTGAACGTCTCCTGGTCGCACCTGCAGGCGCCCCCCGGCGACATCGCTTACATCGGCATGTCGTCGGCTTTGGGATCTGCACTGCTCGATTGGGCGGCTGGCCGAGGCTATGGTTTTTCCCACTTCGTCACGGTGGGCGCGCGCGCTGACGTCAGTCTCAGTGATGTGGTGGATTATCTGGCCGGCGACCGGCGGGTTCGTGCCATCCTGTTGCATGTGGAGAATATCCGCAATGCAGAGCGCTTCATGACCGTGCTGCGGGCCGCGTCGCGCAGTAAAAAAGTGCTGGTGTTGCATACGGATCCGGATTCCACGATCCCGCCTGGTCTGGCCAGCAGAGACAAGCTGACGCAGGCCTTTTTTGACCGGGCCGGCGTCCTTCAGGTGACCAATTTCCATCGGCTTCTGGGTACGCTGCAGACGCTGATACGTACGCGGCCACTTTATGCGCATACGCTGGCCCTGGTCAGCAACGGTCTCGGGCCGGCCATGCTGGCGCATCAGGAGTTGAAGGTGCTGGCAGCAAGTCCTAGTAGGCTGGAAGCCCTTCCCGAGGCATTGCGACCACTGCGCCTGCACGGTGACCGTCATTCCGAACATGGGCTGATTCTTCCTGCTGCGACTGATCCGGACATGCTGACCCAAGTGCTGGCGGGGTTGGACAGCATGAGTGGCATCGGTGCCGTACTGGTAATACTGGTGCCCAACGCGCGGCTCGATATTCCCGGCCTGACTGAGGTACTGCTGGTGCATCGCCGACGAACCCGGCGCACCCTAATGGTGGCCTGGCTGGGAGAAGCCAGTGTACAGTCGGCCAGAGCCCGCCTGGACGAGGCTGGCATTCTGCATTTTGAATCTACCGAAGAGGCGGTGCAGGCGTTCTCTGCCATTGTCCGGCATGAGCAGGTGCAGGCCTACCTCAGCGAGACACCGGAACAGAATACCCGCATCACGCCTGCCGCAGAATTGCTGACACCCTTTCGTCAACTGGCGACAAAAGTGGCGGCTGGAGAAAGCCGCTGGCTAAGCTGGCAGCAGACCCGGGAACTGATCAGGTTGTTCGGCTTTCAGCTCAATCCGGGACAGCACTTCAGAGACCGTAAAGCACTGCTGCAGGCGGCTCCCGGCCTCAGGTATCCGGTAGTCCTTCGGTTGTTGCACGAGGCTTATCTGTATCCGTTTGCTTATCCGAGCGAGGCCCGGCAGCGTTGGCGTGGTGTGGCCATAGATGTTGGTCATGCGGAGCAACTGGAAGAAGAAGTCGACAAGCTGTATCTGGGCTTGCAGCAGCACTTTCCCGCCAGCAAGGTGATGGGCTATGTGGTGCAGCCGATGCGTCGGCGACTGGATGCATTGCAGTTCAGCCTGGGCATTACCCGGGACCGGGTTTATGGGCCAGTCATTCTTTTCGGGCTGGGCGGGAGCCTGGCCAATGTGCGCGCCGACCGGCGGGTTGCACTGCCCCCATTGAATCGCACTCTGGCCCGTCTGCTGCTGCGCGACACTCATGTCTATGTGCTGCTGCGTGAAAGAGTGCGCCAGCCACTGGTGGCAGAAGAAGCGCTGATCGATGCCATCATGCAGCTGTCCGAACTGGCTGAGCATTGTCCATGGTTGGTTGGTCTGGAGATGAATCTGGTTCTGGAAAATGACCGTGATCTCGTGGTTCTGGGTGCTGCTGCGGCCATTGGCGAAGAACGGACACCGTCCATACCGACTTACCCCCAGCACTGGGAGGTTCGGGTGCAGCGACGCGGTATCGAGTGGCTGATTCGGCCGGTGCGGGCCGAGGATGAACCGGCCATGAAGCAGCTGTATGAGAAGCAGCCGCCAGAAGCCCTGCGTCTGCGTTTTTTTGGCAGTCGTCTGCATTTTGCACATCGTGAACTCGCGGCTATGTGCCAGATCGACTATCGTCGCGAAATGGCCTTCGTGCTGGAGGCCCCTGATGGCACCCTTAAGGGTGAAGTTCGGGGCTGGAGCCATGTCGATGCCCTTACCATGGAATTTGCCATACTGCTTGATGCCGAAGCGCAGGGTCAAGGGTTGGCGCAGGCGTTGCTGGCCCAGTTGGAAACCTTTGCGCTGCAATCCGGCATGAAGCGCATGATGATGGATGTCATGCCGGAAAACACGCCCATGCAGTCATTGGGTAAGCGGATGGGCTATGCGGTGCAAGGTCGCGACAATGACTCGGTCTTGATGGAGAAAACACTGGATGCTGTATGATTTGGCTGGCCAGGGCTGGGACCTGACGCCTGGCCCGGAAATTCCGCCGCCCGCCGCCCGTTTGGTGCTTGTTCATGAGGGTGAGCTGTTGTCCGTTCAGCCGGGGATTTGGGAGACCCTGGATCAAACCGATCTTCCGGCCGGTCTGCTCAAGGGTGGTGCCCCGATAGCGTTGGGAAAAATCTCCGGCCGGGATTGGTATGCACTTGAATGGCCGGCAGCTCACAGCTTGCCAGCCAACTGCCACAGGGTTGGTCTGCGCGAGGTGCTGGCGCAGTCCGAGTCGGCCTTTGCTGTGGCCAGTCGCGCGGTTCAGATGATGACCTGGCGTCGTCAGCATCGCTATTGCGGGCAGTGCGGCAGGCCCACCGAGGCTGGTCGAGGTGAACATTTTCGTTTTTGCGAACCGTGCGAGCTGCGTTTCTACCCACGCATCAATCCCTGCATCATCGTCCTGGTGGTGCGCGGTGACGAGGTTCTATTGGCCCAGGGCACACGCCACAGGACCAGCGGCTGGTACAGCACTCTGGCCGGGTTCATGGAGCCGGGTGAGTCGGCAGAACAGGCAGTACATCGAGAGGTGGCCGAGGAAGTGGGTGTCACGCTGGGGCGGCTGCGTTACATGAACAGTCAGACCTGGCCCTTTCCGCACCAGTTGATGCTGGGCTTTATTGCCGAGTATGAATCAGGTGACATTTGCCTTGATCCGAGCGAAATCGCCCGGGCCAGTTGGTTTCCGATCGACGCCCTGCCCAGTCACCCCCCGGTGCATTCCATCAGCGGTTGGCTGATTAGCCAGTATGTGAAGGAACGCCGAGGCTGAGTCAGTGGGTCGTGGTCGTTTCGATCAGACCCAGCTCCACCCGCTCGCCCTCACTCAATGACGCCATGTCACACAGCCTTTTCTGGTCGGCGATGTGGACTTCCCGGGCGCTGCCTGTGTCGGCGATGATTCCCGACTTCTGCAGCCGGGTGAATACTCGGCTCACGGTCTCGACGGCCAGGCCGAGATAGTTGGCCATATCAGACCGCGACATGGTCAGGCGAAAGTTGTGCTCGGAATAGCCGCGGCGCTTGAAGCGCTGTGCCAGACTAAGCAGAAAAGAAGCAAGACGCTCTTCAGCTGATTTTTTGCTGAGCAGCAACATCATCTGTTGATCTTCCCGGATTTCCCGGCCCATCACGCGCATGACCTGACGGCCCAATTCCGGCAGTTGACTGCTCAAGCGTTCCAGGTGCTCAAGTGGAATCTCACAGACATTGGTGGTTTCGAGGGCACGGGCCGATACCTGGTGATGCTGGGTGCCGAAGCTCGACAGGCCGAGAATCTCACTGGGAAGGTGGAATCCGGTAATCTGCTCTTCGCCGGCGCGGGTCAGGGCGAAGCTCTTGATGGTACCCGTGCGTATTGCGAATACAGACTCCATCGGGTCGCCCTGTCGGAACAGGTACTGGCCTTTTTCAATCGGCCGCCCGCGCTCAATGATGTCGTCCAGCCGATCCATTTCAGAAAACGACAAAGAAACCGGCAGACACAAAGGGCTGAGTGAGCAGGTCTTGCAGGCAGTGTTGTGTCGCATGTGCTGGTTCATTGGCGGGCTCCATGATTCCACTGAACGTTAGTCACGGGTATAGAAGACTATACTAATATTACATGACAGCCATTGACCAGGGTCAATAAAACCATGTGAAGTGCTCAGTTCAGCATAGACCAATTTGGAGAACTGTCACCCGAAAAGTGGTACGGGCTTGAAATTTACCCGAGACATTCAATAGCTCTCTATTGGGGCGTCCAGGTGTTGACACGGGTGTTCGCCATCGGGCTCATGTCACTGTCTTCGCCTGCCGGGGTCAGCGGAATGGCAGCGGCCTGCAGGCTTTGGAAGTCGAACAGGTTGCCGTCTGCGAGCTGTGAAGGCGCCACATTCTGCAGGGCCCGGAACATGATTTCCGAGCGACCGGGATGGTCCCGATCCCATTGCTGCAGCATCTGTTTGATGGTCTGGCGCTGCAGGTTCTCCTGCGAACCGCACAGGTTGCACGGAATGATCGGGAACTGGTGGTGATCGGCGAACGCCTGAATATCCGCTTCACGACAATAGGCCAGAGGGCGGATCAGTACATTGGTGCCACTGTCGGCCAGCAGCTTGGGGGGCATGGCCTTCAGCTTGCCACCAAAAAACAGATTGAGGAAAAAGGTTTCCAGAATATCGTCCCGATGATGACCCAGCGCCACCTTGTTGCAGCCGATACGGTCGGCAAAGGCATAGAGTGTACCGCGACGCAGGCGAGAACAAATGCCGCAGGTGGTTTTGCCCTCGGGCACCACCTCCTTGACGATGGAATAGGTATCGCGCTCGAGGATGTGATAGGGCACCCCCTGATGCTGCAGATACTCGGGCAGGATATGTTCCGGGAAACCCGGTTGCTTCTGGTCCAGGTTGACCGCCACCAGCTCGAAGCTGATCGGCGCGCTCTTTTGCAGGCTGCGCAGAATCTCCAGCATGGTGTAGGAGTCCTTGCCGCCCGACAGGCACACCATGATGCGGTCGCCGTCTTCTATCATGCGATAGTCTTCGATGGCGCGCCCGGCTTCCCGCCGCAGGCGTTTCTGCAGTTTGTTGAACTCGGTGCGGGCTTTTTTCTCCGCTGTGGCGGCGGGCGCGTCAGTCAGGGTCGTCATCGAAGGGTCCACTGTGCATGGCGGTTTATGGCGCTGCGTTCTAGCACTTGAGGGGGTTGGCAGTCAAGTTGAGCCCCTTAACGATTTTCGAAAGCCACCAACGAAAACAGGCTGATATTCGAACTGCCAATCAGACCGCGACACCCCTCGTCCGGGATCTCGGCGACGGTGGCGATTTCATGAATCTCTGCTCCCAGTTCCTTCAGCAGCGTGCTGGCGCCAATGACCGAGCCGCCGGTCGCTACCAGATCATCGAAAATGACCACCTTCGAGCCCTTGCTGCAGGCATCGCGCCGCAACTGCATCTGCCGCGTGCCGTAGGACATCTCGACCTGCTGCTGCAGCGGGCTGCCAGCCAGTTTGTCACCCTTGCGGATCAGTATCAGCGGCAGGTTGAGGCTGGCTGCTAGCATGCCGCCGACGATAAACCCACGCGCCTCTATGGCGGCAATATGGGTCAATCCGGCTTCGATATACCGGCCCTTCAGGGTCGAGACGACGCGGTGCAGCGCCGACGCGGACTGGTACAGCCGAGTCAGGTCACGGAAGGTGGTGCCTTCGACGGGCCAGTCCGGGTAGGAATCGATAAACTGATGCAGAAAAATGGCGTCTTCTCGCATGATGCACTTCCTATCTTTTGCCACTTGGGCTGGTCGATTAGCTGTCTGCCAGTATAGATGATGACACCGGGTAGCGGGCCAGCAGGTGGTCGATGTCCGGCAGAACGGTCTGGTGTTCCGGTTTCAGCGGTCTGGGGTAGAGCGGCTGGTTGCGGTCATTCAGCCTGGGTTTCCAACTGTGGGTATGTTGCAGAAAATGTTCCGCAAAGGCCTCGCTGATGGTCAGACAGCCGCGCAGCGCCACATCCAGGTAGCTCTGGGCAATGGGGTGCGGGCTGTGTCTGGCCGGTGGTATATAAACCCAGATGTCTCCGTTCGGCAGTGGTCTCTCCGAAGCCAGCGGCCTGACCTGATCCGCCGACAGTTGCACCCGCTCGTACTCCACTTCCCGCGCATCAAAGTGACTGAAGGCATCATCATCCAGGGCGAAAAGAACGCCGCCCACCTCGGCTTCCGGTGCGGCCGTGCGGATGCCCAACACCGTGAGCTCCGCATAATTGACAGCCACCGACCAATGGCGCTCGAACCCCTTGACGACAACTGGCAGGGCGGCACCTGTCAGGCCGGTTCGGGCGCGGCTGTCGGGGCAGATCAAGCTGCCATAGCCGAAAATCCAGTGGTTCATGGGCTACTCCTGCTGCTGTGACGGTGCCTATTGGATCATGCTTCAGGCTGGAACTTTGCGCTTGGTGAACAGTCTGAATGGACCAGTAGACACTATACGGAGCAATGGTCACCATGTTCAATCGTCTCAAGCTGGCGCTGGCTCTGCTGGGCCTCTCATCCTTCAGCTATGCGGCGGGCCCCATCTATACCGGTCTGTTCAGCAATGTGGCTATTCGCGGGTATGACCCGGAAGCCTTCGATATCGTGGAGGGCAGGCTGTATCTCAACTTCAGTCCGAGTATTCAGACCCGATGGCAGGCTGACCGATCCGACTTTATCCAGCGCGCAGACCGGCAATGGGTCGATCTGAGTCAGGACTAAGGTTCTATCGAACTGTGACAGGGGTCACATAACAGCACTGAATTCGCCATAAAAGGCATCAGAGATGGCTCTTTAGTGTTGACCATCCACTGGACATTCCTTACCTTTCATCCTCTTTGAAATCGATTACATTTTCGCTGGGCAGACCGGCACGCGGCAGCAGGGAGTCGGCTGGCATTCGCTCCGTCGCGGATACTGAACAAGGATGAAATACTGATGCAACAGCAGTGGCGTTGGGTGGTGTCGCTGGGCTTGTGCCTGGCACTGACCGCCTGTTCAGGAAGCAGTGGGTCTGACTCGTCGGACAGCAGTGGGTCGGAAGACAAGGAGACGGATGCTCAGCCTGAGCCCTTTGCCATCACCGAACTGACCCCCGCCCTCGGTGAAGCCGACATTGTACCCAGTATGGTGATGGTCGCACGGTTCAATCAGGCTGTAGACCCGCTCACGCTGGAAGGTGCCTTTCAACTGAAGGACGAGAACGGCAACCCGGTTGAAGGCAGTCTTGAGTGGCTGCCCGACCAGAAGCAGGCACATTTCCATCCCGCTCGGGCGCTGGCGCTTGGCGCTCAGTATGAATTGTCCTGGTCGGACTCGGTACAGGATGAATCCGGAGCGCCCCTGGACAATCCGCAGCAGGCGGACTTCAAGGTCCGTGAGGGCCACTGGCACGACTGGGAAACCCTGGTGGGTCCCTATCAGTTGATCGACATGCCAACCGACTTTTCGTATCTGGTCACCCGTGTCGGTCCCCAGGGCGATGTCCTGATCGGCTGGTTTCAGCGTGATGACGAACAATCGGCGCTGATGGCCTCCCACTATCGGCCTGGTGATGGTTGGCGGTATCCCCAGGCACTCAGTACACCCTGGATCATGCGCGCGGATGCGCTGTCCCTGACCTGGCTGAATGACCAGCAGGCAATAGCGGTCTGGCATGAAGGCCATGGCGGAAGTCATCAGGTCAAGGCGGCGAGTTTCCACTACCAGACCGGCTGGGAAGAGCCGGTTCACCTTGGGCTGGGTTCGCGAGCTCAGGAGCCTCGCGTTATTGTCCGGCCCGATGGGGCCCCGGTTGTTCACTGGCTGTACCAGGATCAGGTCCATGTTACCGCTTTGGAAGACGGAGAGTGGGAGCACCCCATTCAGTTCGGTACCGGTCAGGACAGCTTGATCGATGCCTATGAACTGCTGCTCACCGATGGCGGGACCCGGATTCTGGTCTGGGAAACGACGGTGTCGTCGTTGAAGCAGGTCTATCAGGCGGTACTGATGGATGACAACAGCCTGCAGGACCCTGTCCGTGTAGTGGAAGACACCGAGGATGTGCAATTGGTCGCCGCCTTTACGGAAGGCGATGACTGGCTGGTGGTGTGGTCCGTGGATGAGGGCTCGCCCTTTGGTCGCCGCCCCGATGGGCAATGGTTCAGAGGCCAGGAGCCGCTGGCGGCCCCCTTCTGGATTGGCTCCAACTCAGGCGTCAGCGGCCGGCTTGATCGGGATGCCGTTGCATTTTTCGTATCGCCCGAGGGCTATCGTGATCTTTATCTGAACTCCAATCGCAGTCGCGCCAGAACGGACCAGCAGGGCGAGCTTGTGCGCCGAGACACGATTCACCTGCCCAATGGTGACAACAACTATGCACTGGCGCAGTGGGTTCAGGGCGCCGATGGCCTGCCCATTGGCATATGGCGATACGACCCATGGAACAACGACAACCCGCACTCTGTGCTGGTGGCCCGGCACAGCGACAGCCTCAATCTGCCTCTGCAAGAGGAGCTGCTTGAGTACGAACTTTCGGGCCCCAGCCCCAGGGTCCCCGACCTGTATTACTTTACCGGCACCCAGGGTCATTCGGGCCTGCTGGAATTTGGAATCATCGATGACCTCAAGGCTCGGATCAGAACCCGAGTGTTTGATTGAGACAAGGACAAGGAACCCCGTCATGCAATGGACAACCCATCGAACACTTCTGGCTGGTCTGCTCTGTCTGACGTTGCTGGCTGGCTGCAACAGTGACAGCAGCAGCGGCAGCAGCGGATATGACAGCACTGACAATGCCGCCGAGAACGAACCTGAACCCAATGAAACCGGAACGGATGACCTGGTTCTGGAGTGGACCAGTCCCGAGGCCGGACAGAGTCTGGGTGCTCGGGAGCCGCTTGTTGCCCGATTCAATCAGGCTCTGGATGCGGGTGCGATAACGGAGACGGTTTTCTGGGTTGAAACGGACAGCGGCGACCGGCTCTATGGTGATGTCAGCCTGCAGGACGATGGCCATGAGCTGAAGCTGGTGCTGGATGAAACACTGCAACTGCTGACCGATTATGACGCTGTTGTGCATCGGGATCTGAAATCGGAAGCCGGGTACGGACTGGATGACCATCTTCGCTGGACGTTCCGGACCCGCGATATTGCCTGGTCAGAAGCGGAGCTGCTGGCGCCGGCCTTTGTCCCCGACGACCTGGACCCGTCCGACTTCTATCCAGTGTCGAGCAGAGTGGAACTGAATCGCGATGGTGTCGGCATGATGGCCTGGACAGAATCCCGGTTCCAGGAGACCAGTGACATTCATCTGCGGCATCATGATCCGGTACTTGGCTGGTCGGAGCCCGACGTTGTCAGCGAGCTGGCCGATGAGCGGCATTCTGTTCCCCGATTCAATGTTGATGACGCGGGCAATGCGCTGCTGGTCTGGGATATCAGGCGCGACAATCCGGACCCGGATGCGGATCGGAGCTTTATTTACAATCAACGGTACCGCTACTACTCGGCGGAAGAGGGCTGGAGTGATGCGGGAGACGGCCCGCGTGAAGAGTCGACCACCCGCTTCGGTGCCATGCTGACGGAACCGCTGGGCGATGGCCGCTTTATCGGACACTTCAGGCAGAACGATGAAGACGGCGTGCGACAGTGGTACTACATGATCTTTGATCCGGACACCGGCTGGTCTACCGATACCGTCCCCCTGCCGCATTCGGCGGCTGATCTGGAGTCAATCCGTCTGACAACCAACAACCAGGGTCGTATTCTGTTTACCTGGCACAAGCGACGGGGCGACGAGGACCATGGAGTGTGGCTGCTGGAGTACCAGGAGGATGATGGCTGGTCCGATGCCCGTCGCATGTTGACCTGGGAGTCGGGTGGCGTCGGAACCTTCAACATGCACTCGCTCGTGCTCGAGGACGACGGCAGGGCTGGCCTGGTCTGGGAAGAACGGGATGAGCATCTGGGCAAGTCCGTGCTGTGGTCTGCCTTGCGTGACCCCGACATGGGCTGGGGTCAGCCCGAACAGGTTACGGTGGCAGGGTCCAATGAGCACGACAACTATGCGCTCCTGACCTTTGGGCCGGGGGGAGAAACACTGCTGCTGACCCAGGCGGGAGGCTTCCGTTCGTCCACGCTGCGCGCCAGACGTTACGAGCCCGGGCAAGGCTGGCAGTCACCGGACATCATCGGCCGCAACCAACACGGCAGCAATACAGGCCTGAAAGCACGCTGGGGCGATGATGGGGCCCTGATACTGGTCTCCCGGCAGAACACCGAGCACAGCAGCCTGAGCCAGAGGGACATTATCGTTCGGCGCTATCATCCTGATCATGGCTGGAACAACGGCAGCTTCTTGGGCCACATAGGTGATGGCAGCTATCCTCTGGCGTTCGCATTGCCCACCCAGGGGCCGCGCATCATCATGGTGTGGGCCTATCAGCCATCGGAAGACGGCGAGCCGGACCGGATTCTGAGCAGCCAGGGATACTGACCCGTGGCGGTCAGTTTCCCGCTGCAAAGGTCTGGTATTCTGTGCTGACTCGCCGGCGGACCTGCGAGCCTGATGATCACTCCGCCTTCAGGCCGCTCCACGCCGGTGACGGATGCAGACGCTGTCGCGGCTGCGCCTGTGTGTGGGGGACCTGTATCAATTCCAGACTGCCGTCCGGATGTTCCAGCAGCGCAGAACAGCTCTCGACCCAGTCACCGTCGTTGGCATAGACGAACCCGTCTTCCGTGATGCGCAGCTTGCTCTGATGGATATGGCCACAGACGACGCCCTGCACGCCTTGTTCACGGGCGAAGGCAATGACTTTCTCTTCGAAACTGTCGATATAGGCCCGTACCTTTTTGCTGCGCAGTTTCAGGGCGCCGGGCAATGACCAGTAGGGACGACCCAGCAGGGCGCGAACTCGATTGATGTGACGGTTTTGCGTCACTATGGCTTCATACAACCACTCACCAATATGCCACCAGAAGCGTCCGCAGTAGATGTCTTCATCGAAACGATCGCCGTGCAGCAGCAGGTATCGCTCGCCACTGGCGGCGGTATGAATGGCTTCTTGCCGGACCTCAATCGGACCCAGGCAGGTATTGGCGAAATGACGGAAGAAGGGGTCATGGTTGCCCGGCACATACACCACCCGGGTGCCGGCCTTTGCCTTGGCCAGTATCAGTTGCAGGATGCGTTCATGGTCCTTGTGCCAGCGGCCACGGCGGGTGCTCAGTTTCCACAGGTCGACTATGTCACCCAGCAGGTAGAGGGTGTCCATCTGTGTGGTCTTGAGGAACTCGGCGAGCAGGTCAACCTGGCTGTTCGGGTTGGCCAGATGAATATCCGAGATGAAAACGGCGCGCACGGTACGTTGGATCATGGCGGCAGCTCCAGTGTGGGCATGGTCGAAACAGTACTTCAGCTTTGTGTCGCTATTGCGGACATTTCATGAAGGTTTGATAACAAAAATGTCTTCCCGGGATGATTACCTGGTCGTGAGGGTTTTCCCGGCTGGCAGGGTGGAGCCAGTGTCGTTAAGATCGGGGCTCACTTTCCAGCCCGGAATTTTGCCATGATGACCGACCCGCACTTTCTGCCCTATCCCTCCAGTCGGATGCCGGTGGTGGGCCATCGAGGCATGGTGGCGACCTCACAGCCCCAGGCTGCGAAGGCGGGGATGCAGATTCTGCAGGCTGGCGGCAATGCAATCGACGCTGCCATTGCGACTGCCGCCGCACTGACCGTGACCGAACCCACCTCCAATGGTATCGGTGGCGATGTCTTTGCCATTGCCTGGGTCAACGGGGAATGGCACGGCCTCAACGGCAGCGGGCCGGCGCCGGCCGGCATGACGCCAGAGGCTGTCAGGGCGCAAGGCCATGACACCATACCGGATCATGGCCTGTTACCCGTTACCGTGCCGGGAGGACCTGCTTCCTGGGCGGCCCTGTCGGCTCGTCTGGGCAAGCTGCCTTTTGCGGACTTGCTGCAGCCGGCCATTGATCTGGCGCAGCACGGGTTTGCCGTCTCGCCGGTCACCAGCCGGCTCTGGGCCCGGGCTGTAAGCAAATACGGTCACTATGACCGCCCGGAATTCACGCCCTGGTTCGAACACTTTGCACCGGGGCATGCGGCACCGCTGACGGGAGACGTGTGGCGCTCGGCGGATACGGCGCGGACACTGACACGGATCGCCGAGAGCAAGAGCCGGGATTTCTATCAGGGTGAACTGGCGCAACAGATGGATGACTTCATGCAACGCCATGGTGGCCTGTTACGCGCCAGCGATCTGGCCGCTTTCGAGCCGGAATGGGTCACCCCGATCGGACAGGCCTATCGTGATCATACCGTGCTGGAACTACCGCCCAATGGCTCGGGTCTGATTGCCTTGCAGGCGCTGGGCATACTGGAGCAGCTCTCGGCGGCGACGCCGTCGGACCCGGTAGAGGGCCTGCATCAGCGCATCGAAGCCGTCAAGCTCGCGTTCAGCGATGGGCTGCATTACATTACAGAGCCCACTGCCATGCCGTTGTCGGCGGATGAACTGCTGGCGCCGGCGTATCTGGCAGAGCGTGCCGGCCTGATCGGTCAGGACGCGCTCGAGCCGCATTGGGGCAAGCCCCCGCAGGGGGGCACCGTCTATCTGGCCACGGCGGATGAGCAGGGCAACATGGTGTCCTTCATCCAGAGCAATTACGAAGGCTTCGGTTCGGGTATGGTGGTGCCGGGTACCGGCATCAGTCTGCAAAACCGGGGTGTGTCCTTCTCGCTGGATCCGAAAGCCATCAATACGCTGGTGCCGGGTCGCAGGCCCTATCACACCATCATCCCCGGATTTCTGAGCCGCAATGGCAAGCCTGTGGGGCCTTTCGGGGTGATGGGGGGCGACATGCAACCACAGGGCCATGTGCAGGTGGTCTGTGCCATGCTGGACGATCATTTGAATCCGCAGGCGGCGCTGGATCAGCCGCGCTGGCGCTGGGTCGGTGGACGCACCATTCTGGTTGAGCCTCATTTCCCGGATCATCTGGCCCAGGCATTGGCGCGCCGCGGGCATGAGGTGCACAAGCAGACCGAGAGCCTGAGCTTTGGTCGGGGCCAGATCATTCTCCGGCAGACGGCAACGGGCAGCTATATCGCCGGTACCGAGCCGCGCGCGGATGGAGTGGCGTTGCCATGGTGAGAGCGTTGACGTGATTCTCGAGCATGCACTGGTCCGCCTGACGCGCTGGTTGGCTCGCTGGCGCTGGCTGTGGTTGCTGGCGCTGTTGGTCATGACCCCGTTTTTCTTTGTCGGCAATCTGGAATCCGGAGCCCGCGTAGTGCCCGGGGCTGCTGCCAATCCGGTTTATGAAGCCCTGTGGAACCTGGCACACCCGGTCTATTTTGCGCTGCTCACCCTGGTCTGGCTGCGCCATTGGCGTGCTCCGGCCTGGCGACGCTGGTTGGTGATTACCCTGACGGTGTTGGTGGTGGGCTTTCTGATTGAAACCATACAGCGGCAAATTGGCCGATTTTTCTCTTGGGACGATATCTGGGCCAACCTGGTCGGCGCCTGGTGTGTGCTGGCTTTCTGGCCGGGTAACCTGCCCTTGCGGCGCTGGCTGCAGACGCTGATTCGCCTGCTGGTGCTGTTGCTGCTGTTGCTGCAGGTGTCAGAGGTAGTGCTTGCAGGCGCCGAGGAATGGCAATTGCAGCGCCAGTTGCCGACCCTGAACGATCAGAGCCGGGCAGCGCAACTGGAGTACTGGAGCGGCCCGATCACGCCCGCCCGCGACGTGTCGGGCTCACAGGGCCCGGCGTTGCGGGCGTCTTTGAGTACAGCCCGTTATTCAGGGGTCGGGCTGGCGCGCTTGCCGCGCGACTGGCGCGGCTATGAGGCACTGACTTTTCGCATACTCAATCCGGATGAGGAGCCGCTGAATCTGACCCTGCGCATCAATGACTGGGCGCATGACAGGGGTGCTCATGCCTATGCCAATCGGTTCAATACCCGGCTGGTGGCCGAACCGGGCTGGAACCAATACCGTATAGATCTTGAGCGGGTGCGCAGTGCGCCGACTGAGCGCGAGATGGACATGCACCAGATCGGCCGACTGGGTCTGTTCGCTACCGAGTTGCCGGAACCCAGGGTCATCTATCTGGATGACTTCAGGCTGGAGTAGCGTCCTTGTGCTGGGTAAGGCAAAATTGCGGAGTAGTGGAATGCGGAGAATGGGTGGATGACCCCGGCAATCAGAATGGCTGAACAGGCAGGTGCCTGCTTCAATGTTCATGAATACAACCATGACGCTGATGCTCAGAGCTATGGCCTGGAAGCAGCGGAAAAACTCGGGGTTGAACCGTCCAGGGTATTCAAGACGCTGGTGGTCAGTCTCGAACCCGGTGGGCTGGCTGTGGCCGTTGTGCCGGTCACGCATGATTTGAGCCTCAAGCAACTGGCGCGTGCGGCAAAGGTCAAAAAAGCCGCCATGGCAGACCCGGGAGAGGTACAGCGCAGCACCGGCTATGTGCTCGGCGGCGTCAGCCCGCTGGGGCAGAAGAAAACCTTGCCCACCTTCCTTGATGCAACGGCAGCCGGGTTTGATACCATTTATGTCAGTGCCGGGCGACGCGGGCTGGAGATTGAACTGGCCCCCACCGTGTTGCTGGAACTGACCGGCGCACAACTGGCCCTGTTGCACGCCGACTGAGCTATTGTGACTCACCGTATACTGGAGTCGACCTATGCAGACCGGATCCTGCCTCTGTGGCGCTGTACGTTATGAGGTGCATGGCCCCCTGCGGCCCTCGATCGGGTGTCACTGCCTGATTTGTCGCAAGACAAGCGGCCACTACTGGTCTGCCACTCAGGCCGCTTGCGCCGACATCAGACTGACGGAAAACAAGGGTCTGCGCTGGTTTCGCTCATCCGACACTGCGCGGCGTGCCTTCTGCAACCAGTGTGGCAGCAGTCTTTTCTACCAGGAGGATGGTCAGGACAACTGGTCGATTGGTACCGGTACACTGGACAACCCCACCGGACTGCGCACGTCGCACCATATCTGTCTCGATGAAAAAGGGGACTATTATGAACTGGCAGACGATGCGGAAATAACAAGAGTGCAATAACCATGAAACAAGACACTCAGTATCCCAAAGCCCAGGGGATGGAAAAGCGTCTTTGCTGGCTGCTGCTCTTGCTGACTGGCATTGCCGTGGCCGCTATTCTGATGCGCGATGAACCCATGCAGCCCGGCTACCTGCTGCTGGGACTGGTCATCTTCTTTGCCCTGGGTCGCCTCGCTGGCCTGATTGCACCCGTACACAGGTCATGATTGCTGCAGCGCTGGGGCCGGTTTTTCTTCTGATCCTGCTCGGCGCTGTGCTGAACCGACTCGATTTCCCGGGCCGCGACTACTGGCCCGGTATTGAACGGCTCACCTACTATGTCTTGTTCCCGGCGCTGCTGATCCATCGCCTGGCGCTGACGGAATATTCCTGGTCGATCCTCCCACCCCTCGCTCTGACTCTGGTGCTGGCTCTGGGTGTGGTCAGCCTGCTGGTGCTGATCAACCGGCGCTGGCTGGCCGCTGATGCGGCGGCGCTGACTTCCGTCTATCAGGGCTCTGTGCGGTTCAATACCTATATTGGCCTGGCTGCAGCGGGAGCCCTCTTTGGCGATACCGGGCTGGCCTTTGCCGCCATTGCGCTGGGGCTCAAGATACCTTTGGTCAATATTGGCTGTGTACTGGCCTTCTCGCTGGCCAATGGCCGGGCCGGGCTGGACTGGTCGCGCGTGCTGCGCGAACTGGGTACCAATCCGCTGATTCTGGGATGCCTTTTGGGCCTTACGCTGAACTTTACCGGTATCGGCCTGCCGGGCTGGAGTGCCGATACCTTGTCCTTTCTGGGCGCGACAGCACTGCCGCTGGGGCTCTTGGCTGTAGGTGTGGCGCTCAGCCCGCGCACGCTGGGCACCGATGTGCGCCCGATAATGGCCGCCAGTCTGCTCAAGTTTCTGGCCATGCCCTTGTTGCTCTGGGGGTTTGCCCGGCTGCTTGGCCTGGATCCGGTCATGCAGCAGGTGCTGGTACTGCTGGGTTGCCTGCCCACCGCCACGTCGGCCTACATTCTGGCGCGTCAACTGGGCGGCAATGCGCCCCTGATGGCCAATCTGATCACCGCCCAGTCGCTGTTGGCGTTTCTGGTCATACCGCTCTGGATGTGGTTGCTGCTCTGAACAACCGAACCGGTCAGTCCTTGTAGTAGGATTTGTCGAGTCCGTGCTTCTTCATCTTGTCGTAGAGTGTCTTGCGCGCCAGACCCAGGCGTTCCATTGTGTCCTTGATGCTGCCGTTGCAGGTCCGCAGAGCATCCTGAATCAGGGAGCGCTCGAAAATTTCCACAGTTTCCGCCAGGCTGCTTCCCCCGTGCCCGACGCCGATGTCCCAACTGGCGTCCAGTGCAGCCGGGCCCATCAGCACATAGCGTTCTGCCAGGTTGCGCAGTTCGCGCACATTGCCCGGCCACTCCTGCTGCTTCAGGTAGGCGGCCTGTTCGGGCTGCAGCGGAATGATCTCACGGCCGTGGTGCTCTGCTGCAATCAGGGCAAAGTGCTGAAACAGCAGCGGAATGTCATCCGGTCTTTCACGCAGTGCCGGAATGCGCACTTCCAGTACATTGAGTCGGTAGTAGAGATCGGGCCGGAATTCACCACTCTGGCTGAGCGACTGAAGGTCAGCCTTGGTGGCGGCTATGATACGGACATCAATGGGAATGGCCTGGTTGCTGCCCAGCCGCTCGACGGTCCGCTCCTCGAGCACCCGCAGCAGCTTGACCTGCAAGGAGGGCGGCATGCTCTCGACCTCGTCGAGAAAGAGGGTGCCCCGGTGCGCATGCTCGAACTTGCCGATGCGCCGTCGCTCGGCACCGGTAAAGGCCCCGGATTCATGGCCGAACAACTCGCTTTCGATCAGGTTGTCCGGCACTGCGCCGCAATTGATGGCGACATAGTGCGCAGCACTGCGCTGGCTGCGCTCATGAATGTAGCGCGCCAATGCGTCCTTTCCGGCTCCGGTTTCACCATGCAGCAGAATGTCGGCGGAGGTGTCCGCCAGCGAGTCCACCATCGCCAGCAGGCGCTGCATGGGTGGAGACTGACCCAACAGTCTGGGCCCGGGGCGGCCCACTTGGCTGAGCTGACCCTTCAGATAGCGGTTTTCCAGAGCCAGTTGCCGCTTCTCCCGCGCCTTGCGCAGCAACTCTATCAATTCATCATGATTGAAGGGCTTTTCGATAAAATCATAAGCGCCCTTCTGCATGGCGGTGACGGCTGTGCTGATATCGCCCTGGCCGGTCAGGATGATGACCGGAATGCTGTCGTCAATCGCCAGGATGCGTTCCATAACAGCCAGGCCATCCAGTGCCGGCATGTGATAATCACACAGCACAACCCCGCAGAAGTCCGGACCCAGGGCGCGCAGCGCGGCCAGACCCTCGGCATAGCACTGGGTGGTCAGGCCTTCAAGCGCCAGGGTCTGTTGCATGACCCGACGAATATCGGCCTCATCATCAATAAACAGCACATCCGGTTGCGTCATAAGGTGGCATCACTTTCTGTCACTGCGGGCTGGGCAGAGCGGGCCTTCAGCATCAGGGTGAACTCTGCGCCCTGACCGTCAGTCCTGTTGCGGCCCCCCAGTCGACCGCCCAGAGCATCAACAATCTGGCGCGATATCGACAGGCCAAGGCCCAGCCCCTGCTTGATGGATTTGGTGGTGTAAAAGGGTTCAAACAACTGCTCGGAGTCGGCTGGCAGACCCGGGCCGTTGTCCGTGACCCGGCAATACCAATAGTCGTCCTGCTGTTCAACGTCAATGCTGACCTGTCCGTCGGGCAGGGGTTCTACGGCCTGCAGCGCGTTGTTCAGCAGATTGATCAGCACCTGCTCGATGCGGATCATGTCACCATGAACCCAGATGGGTGTCCCGGGCGCGGTCCAGTGTATCTGACCCGCAGGTTTCAACTGCTGCGCATGCAGCATCTTCAAGGCAGCGGCGATGGGCTGACGCAGATCAACCGAGCTTGGCTTGCCTTCCGACTTGCGGGAAAACACCTTGAACTGGCGAGTGAGGTCGGCCATACGCTGACAGAGCTGTCCGATTTCATGCAGGTTGGCATCTACCGTGGCGGTTTCCCCGCGGGCCAGAAAACGGCGGCTGTTGGTGGCATAGGCCTGAATCGCCGTCAGGGGCTGGTTCATTTCGTGATTCAGGCCGGCTGACATCTGTCCCAGTACCGCCAGCTTGGCTGCCTGAATCAGTTCCTGCTGAGCTTCTTTCAAATCTTCCTGGGCCCGCTCACGTTCGCGAATCACGCCCAGCAGGCGGCGGTTGGACGCCTCCAGGTCCGAGGTTCGCTCTGCCACCCGTTTTTCCAGTTGCTCGCCCCGTTCTGCGAGTTCAGCCTCTCGCCGATAGCGCTCGCGCAGATACAGGGACGCCAGCAGCAGACCCAAAAATATCACTATACCACCGGTCAGAAACAGCAACTGGGTGCCCAGCACCGGTCGGGTGCTCACCATGACCCGCAGGTCCCAGTCCAGCCGGGGCAGCGGGGTGGTCACGCTGAGAAAGCGGCGCTCCTGGCCGTTATGGTCCAGCAGGATCCGCTCGGATTGGTCCGACAGCCCCCAGGGGCGACCCAGGTGTGATACGGGCATGCGCCGAATCGCCTGGTTTGCATAGCGCCTGCTGGCATAGATGGCATCCAATCGCTCAGCCGTAATGGGTTCGAAGGCCCGATAGAGCCAGTCAGACTGGCTGGACAGAAAGACGATACCGTCGCCGTCCTGAACCACCATTTCGGCCTCATAGTAGGGGGAAGGGCGCTGCCACTGCTGCTCGATGCCTTCCACCAGAATCTTGACCACAATCACACCGATACGTTCTGTCGGGTCAGCGGGGTTCTTTACCGGGTGCGAAAAATAAAGGCCACGTTCCAGTGAGGTAGTGCCCAGCGCAAAATAGAGCCCGGACGCGCCAGTCGTCATGGGCTCGATGAAGTAGGGGCGAAAGCCGAAGTTGCCACCAACGAAACTGGAGGGCAGGTCATAGTTGTTGGCGGCGATGGTCAGGCCAGTGCGATCCATCAGGTAGACGTCCGAGCCGTCGATGATGGTGGCCATGCGTTTCATCTCTTCATTGGCGCGCAGCAGCGTGGCGTCGTCATCGGGGTTCTCGAACGCCTCGGCCATCAGCGGATGCTCTGCCATCAGTTCGAGGATTGGCCTGTAGCGGTCCAGCTCGTTGCCGAGCAGTTGGTTATACCGAAATGATTCCTCAAGACTTTGGCGCTCGAGTTGATGGTAGCCAAACCAGGTGCCGAGCAGCCAGGCCAGGCTGACAATCAACAGGAAACCGCCTGCAACCCAGATTCGCAGACCCGGGATGCGCAGGCGGGATGCAGCAGCACGCGCCGGCCTTTGGGCCGGTGCAGTGCCCTCTGCAGAGGCGGTCATGTCAATCCAATCCGCGTGCGACGCGGTCAGTCGTCAGTATCATTTTCTTGATCCCCAGCACCAGTGCGGCAGCGCCAAGTCCGATGATATCAGAGATCCAACCGCCCTGAATCATGAACAGAGCTGCAACCAGCAGGATGAGTCTGAGTATCACGCCAATACTGCCGAAGAACCACGCCTGCACCGCCGAGGCGAGCAGGAAAATGCCCAGTGCTGCGGTCAGCACCACATGGATGATTTCCAGCGGGGTACCCTGCATCAGCAACGCTGAATTATAGAAGAACATGAAGGGCACCACGAACGCCGCCAGACCAATCTTGAAGCTTTCGACACTGGTCTTCATCGGATCCGACTGAGCAATACCCGCCCCGGCGAATGCTGCCAGCGCCACGGGTGGCGTGATGGCCGACATGACCGCAAAGTAGAAGATGAAGAAGTGCGCGGTCAGCGGATCTATCCCCATGCGGATCAGGCCGGGTGCAATTACCGACGCGGCCACGGCATAGGCCGCAGTGGTCGGCATACCCATGCCCAGAATGATGGCTACGCACATGGCGAAGAACAGAGCCAGCAGTTGGTTCTGCGCAGCAATGGCGAGCAGCATGGAAGAAAACCGCGTGCCCACCCCTGTCAACGCAATGACACCCACAATGATGCCGGCGGCGGCACAGACGGCCACCAGTTGCAGTGACATGCGGGCCGCCAGTTCGAAGGCGTAGAAGATGGCCCTGGGACCCATGCGGAACGGTGTCAGCCAGCTCACCATGGCGGCAGCGGCCATGGCCAGCGTGCCCGCACGGATGACCGAGTAGCCCATGAACAGGGCGACAATCAGAATCACAATGGGTGCAAACAGGTAGACCTGCTTGGCCAGTACCCGGAACTTCGGCAACTCGCTGCGCGGCAGCCCTTTCATGTTGTTGCGCAGAGCTTCCTTGTCGACCATGAAGTAGACCGACAGGAAATACAGCAGGGCCGGAATGATGGCAGCGACGACTATCTCGGTATACCGGATGCCGGTGATTTCGGCCATGATGAAGGCCCCGGCGCCCATGATCGGAGGCAGTATCTGCCCGCCGGACGAGGCCGCCGCCTCGACGGCGGCGGAGGTCTGGGGTTTGTAGCCGACCCGTTTCATCAACGGTATGGTCAGTGACCCGGTAGACACCACATTGCCCGCGCTGGTGCCATTGATCATACCCATCAGCCCGGAACCGAATACGGCCACCTTGGCTGGCCCGCCCCGGGTGTGCCCGGCGGCGGCAAAGGCGAAGTTCACAAAGTACTCGCCGACACGACTGGCCTGCAAAAAGGCCGCGAAGGTGATGAACAGGATGATATAGGTCGACGATATGGCCGTGGTTGGCCCGAGAATGCCGTTATCCGTGTAGATGTAGGAAAAGAAACGCTGCATCGAGTAGCCGCGATGCTGCAGGATGCCGGGCAGCCAGGGGCCGATAAAGGCATAGGCCACAAAAACCGCCGCGATAATCACCAGTGCCAGGCCCGCCAGACGGCGGGTCAGCTCAAGGATCAGCAAGACCCCCACCATTGAGGCGTACATGTCGGAAGGCAGTGCCATGCCGGTGCCGGCACGCAAACGCAACATGGGGGCGTAGTAGATGAAGTACATGGCGACAGCAAGGGCTGACAGCGCCAGCAGGACATCTGCCGGGTCGAGGCGGCCGCGGCGCTTGGCCGGAAACAGCCAGGCGGTCAGCACGGTCACTGTCGTGCCGGCCAGCAAGGGTATACCGAAGGTCAGCACAAACGCTGGGGGTTGAGGTGCACCCATGCCACTCTGGCCACCGGTGCTGATCCACAGTGTGAACATGCAAAGCAGACCATACAATATGCCGGCAGAGCCCAGCGCCAGCGCGATCCAGGCCGGCAGCTTGCGTTCGTTGTAGGCCGGAGCGTCATCTGTCAGCAGATGCGCGGAGTAAAGCAGGAACCCCAGCGCCAGGCCACCGCCGACGTGGCTGATGCGATAGATCCAGGGCTCCAGGGGATAGAAATTCATCGACCAGACATGGAACAGAGTGTAGGCCGCACAAAGAATGCTGAGGGCTACGCCCAGTGCGCCACTGATCACACGCTGGTTGCTGGCGATATTCTCGGCGTCGACCCCGGCCGCAATATTTTTTGTTCCGGTTTCGGGGGACGGGTCATTGGCCACAGACATGGCAGGCTCTCCGATCGGTAAAACGAGGAAAGGGACAAGTGGTCGGGGCTGGCGCCCCGACCACTACAGGGTAGCCAGGATCAACCGCGCAGGTCGTCCGGAATCTCGATGCCCTGTTCTTCGAAATAACGCACAGCGCCCGGATGGAAGGGCAGGAAGCCGTTCTTGTCGACGTGCTCTTTCAGCGTTTCACGCGCGGCAGAGTGGATCTGCATCATGCGGTCATTGTTTTCCATGACCAGTTTGGTGATCTCATAAGCCAGACTTTCCGGCATGTCCTCATGGGCGACTGCAAAGTTCCACATGGCGACAGAGTCAATGTCTTCGTCCTGACCGGAGTAGGTGCCGGCTTCCATGACGAAGTGCGCCACTTCCGGATGGTTGTCCAGAATGGTGCTCAGTTCATCTTCCGTGAAGCCGAAAATGTTCACGTTGCCTTCAGCGGCCAACTGGCTGAAGGCAGCCGTCGGAATGCCGGCAGCAAATGCGAAGGCATCAATCAGGCCATCCCCCAACTGGCCGGCTGCATCGGACGCCCCGGCATTGGAGACGCTGGCGTTCACTCCCAAAGTATTCAGAAACTGGGGCCAGTAGGTGCCCGGTGTACCACCGGCAGGGCCTACATTGACCCGGCGACCGTCGAGGTCACTGACCGTTTCGAGCCCGGAGCGGGACAGCGTTACCACCTGGAAAGGCGTCTGATACATGGGGAACAGAGCGCGGATCTCGGTGTGTTCCAGGCCCGGGGCCAGCTCGCTCTCGCCCTGCAGGGCGGTGAAAGCCGGTCCCATGGTGATCAGGCCGAGATCGTGGTCTCCCAACTGTACCAGGGTGACGTTCTGTACCGGGCCGCCGGTCACTTCGCCACTGGCGCCGATACCCAGCTCTTCACCGATAAAATTGGCCAGGCCGTTGCCGTACACGAAGTAGGCGCCACCCTGACTGGCAGTACCTACCGTGATTTCACTGGGCCAGTCCGAGCGATCCGCCAGAGCCGCGCCGGCCAGCAGAGTAGAAGCAGTTGCAGCAAAGGCAACCTTGCGCAGTATGGAATGCATAGCAATCTCCGTCATTGTAGTTGTTGTGTTGGGTCATCAATCAGAGCACTTCCGTGCGTACCCATCGGGTATGTCGCAATTGGCATGCCACTCTTGCGGGCCGGCTGAAAGCCCCGCATATCGGGGGGTTGGGTGAGTCCGGCGAGTCTGCGTGGGTGAACATTCACCCAATCTGCTCGCGCAGGGTGGGTGGAAACCCACCCACTTGCCGACGCTGGTATCGAGGACTCGATCTGGGGTACATTCAAGCCCTCCAAACAACCATGATCAGCCAGTTCAAGGATCGTCATGCCACAACCCTGTGATGTCAGTGACTACAAGCGACTCGCGCAGAAGCGCGTGCCACGCATGTTTTTCGATTACGCCGACTCGGGCTCCTGGACCGAGTCGACCTATCGCCGCAATGAATCCGATTTTCAGCAGATCCAGTTGCGGCAGCGGGTGGCGGTGGACATGACCAATCGGTCGACGGAGACCACCATGATCGGCCAGCAGGTGGCCATGCCGGTGGCTCTGGCGCCTACCGGGCTCACCGGCATGCAACACCCGGATGGCGAAATACTCGCCGCCCAGGCGGCAGAGCAGTTCGGCGTGCCGTTCACGCTGTCCACGATGAGCATCTGTTCCATCGAGGATGTGGCCGCCCACACCCAGAAACCCTTCTGGTTTCAGTTGTATGTGATGCGCGACCGGGACTTTATCGGGCGCCTGATCGACCGCGCCAAGGCGGCCGGCTGCAGTGCCTTGATGGTCACACTGGACCTGCAGATTCTGGGTCAGCGGCACAAGGATCTGCGCAATGGCCTGAGTGCGCCGCCGAAAATGACGCTGAACAGCCTGCTGCAACTGGCGACCAGGCCGCGCTGGTGCCTGAAGATGCTGGGCACAAAGCGGCGTGGTTTCGGCAATATCATCGGCCATGTTTCCGGTGTGTCCGATCTGTCGTCACTGGGCGCCTGGACGGCCGAGCAGTTCGATCCGCATCTGTCCTGGAGCGACCTGGACTGGATTCGCGAGCGCTGGGGCGGCAAGCTGATCATCAAGGGTATTCTGGACCCCGAGGACGCCAAGCTGGCTGCCAAAAGTGGCGCCGATGCCCTTATTGTTTCGAATCACGGCGGTCGACAACTGGACGGAGCACCGTCCAGCATCGCGATGCTGCCGGCCATACTCGACGCCGTGGGCGATGACATCGAGGTTCACGTCGATGGCGGCATCCGTTCGGGGCAGGATGTGCTTAAGGCGGTGTGTCTCGGTGCCAAGGGCACCTATATCGGCCGCCCGTTTCTCTATGGTCTGGGGGCCGCCGGCAAGGCAGGCGTGTCGGATGTGCTGAACATCATGCACAAGGAGCTGGATACCACCATGGCACTCTGCGGTGAGCGACTGCTTACCAACCTGGGGCGGCACAATCTGCTCGATCCGACTGTCTTCGACCGGCCGGACAAGCCATAAGGCTCGGCTAACGGTTCAGCATGTAGCGGGCCTGATAGGCGTTGAACACCCGCTCCGGGTACCAGGTCTGGCCGTAGCTGCCATTGTAGCGGCCCAGGCCCCCGACTTCGTCTCCGTTCTCCATGTCGAGATAGTAGGCCAGAATGGTGGTGCCGTAGCGCAGATTGGTTTCGAGATCGAACAGGTTGTCGTCGGGCCGGCCGATCTCGTTTTTCCAGAAAGGCATGACCTGCATGATGCCTCGGGCCCCGGCGTGGGATAGGGCAAAGCGGTCAAACAGGCTTTCCACATGAATGACGGCCAGCACCAGTTGCGGGTCAAGGTCTGCGCGCCGGGCTTCCCGGTGCATCAGGCGCAGAAATTCCATGCGTTCACGCTCATCCGGCATGAAGCGCTCGATGCGGGCTGACATGTCGACCATCCAGACCTGGGCATCAAAGCGGTCCTCGAAGCCGGACTCTTCCGCCATGGCGTCCGACAGGGCGTCGAGCAACCCTTCTTCAGGCCTTTCCTGAGTGGTTGCCGATTGTGCCAGCAGGGGCGCAGCCAGCACGCACAGCGCTGCGAGCAGCAGTAACCGGGGCAAAAGGGTTCGGGTTCGCATACGGATTCCAGTGTCCGGGTTGGCGCGCCGCAAGGAAATTATGCCGCGGCGCCTTAAGTTACAGCAAAAAGTCGGTATAATCGCTCACCTCAAAATTTACCTGATCGCGGCCTTGGACAGAATACTATGCGAACTCATTACTGTGGTGAACTGCGCAGTTCACATATCGATGAAACCGTCACGCTTTGCGGCTGGGTACATCGCCGCCGGGATCACGGTGGGGTCATTTTTCTCGATATGCGCGACCGCGAAGGTCTGGTGCAGGTGGTGTTCGACCCGGATGATGCCGCCAACTTTGAAACCGCCGACCGGGTGCGCAGCGAATTTGTACTGAAAATCACCGGTCGTGTGCGGGCCCGGCCCGAGGGCACAGTCAATCAGGACCTGCCCACCGGCTCGATCGAGGTGCTCGGCACCGGCATCGAGGTGCTGAATGCGGCGGCGACGCCTCCGTTCCCGCTCGATCAGTACTCGGATGTGGGTGAAGACGTACGCCTGAAATACCGTTACATCGATCTGCGTCGCCCGGAAATGCAGGAAAAGCTGATTTTGCGCAGCCGCATTTCGCAGGCGCTGCGCCGGTATCTGGACGATCAGGGCTATCTGGAAATCGAAACGCCGATTCTGAACCGGGCCACGCCGGAAGGCGCGCGGGACTATCTGGTGCCCAGCCGTACGCACGAAGGGCGCTTTTTCGCGCTGCCGCAGTCACCCCAGTTGTTCAAGCAGTTGCTGATGGTGTCCGGTTTCGACAAGTACTTCCAGATTGCCAAGTGCTTCCGGGATGAAGACCTGCGCGCCGACCGGCAGCCGGAATTCACGCAGATCGATATCGAGGCCTCGTTTGTCGAGGAAAAGGACATCATTGCCGTCACCGAGGGCATGATTCGCCAGACCTTCAAGGCCGTGCTGGATGTCGATCTGGGTGAGCTGCCGCACATGACCTTTGCCGAGGCCATGGAGCGCTATGGTGTCGACAAGCCGGATCTGCGTATCCCGCTCGAGCTGGTCACGGTCGACGACCTGATGACCGAGGTCGAATTCAAGGTGTTTGCCGGTCCGGCGAAAGACGAGAAAGGCCGGGTCGCCGCACTGAAAGTACCCGGCGGCAACAGCCTGACGCGCAAGCAGATAGACGACTACACCAAGTATGTCGGCATCTTCGGTGCCAAGGGTCTGGCCTACATCAAGGTCAACGACAAGTCGGATCTGGAAAACGGTCTGCAATCGCCCATCGTCAAGTTCCTGCCGGAAAGCGTACGCGCCCAGTTGCTGGATCGCCTGCAGGCCGAAGACGGCGACCTGATCTTCTTCGGCGCCGACAAGGCACGCATCGTCAATGACGCGCTGGGCAACCTGCGCTGCCGAATGGGCGAAGACCTGAACCTCTATACGCGCGAGTGGGCGCCGCTGTGGGTGGTCGATTTCCCGATGTTCGAGGAAGATGATGACGGCAGACTGGCGGCTTTGCACCACCCGTTCACGGCGCCGTCCTGCTCCCCGGAAGAACTCAAGGCCAACCCGGCTGGCGCGCTGAGCCGAGCCTACGACATGATCCTGAACGGGGTCGAACTGGGTGGCGGGTCGATTCGTATCCACGATCCGGTGATGCAGGAAGCCGTGTTCGACGTGCTGCAGATCAGTCATGAAGAGCAGCGCGAGAAATTCGGCTTTCTGCTCGATGCCCTCAAGTACGGTTGCCCGCCGCACGGTGGTCTGGCCTTCGGTTACGATCGTCTGATCATGCTGATGACCGGTGCCGACAGCATTCGCGAAGTCATTGCCTTCCCGAAAACCCAGTCGGCCTCGTGTCTGATGACCCAGGCACCGGGCGAGGTGACCAACGAGCAACTGCGTGATCTGAATATCCGTATTCGCAAACCGGTCAGCGAGAGCTGATCACCTAATCTCAGGGGAGACGCACCTTATGGCAGGTCATTCCAAGTGGGCCAACATCAAGCACCGCAAGGCGGCGCAGGATGCCAAACGGGGCAAGGTATTTACCAAGATCATCCGCGAGATCGTGGTGGCGGCGCGCAATGGCGGCCCGAATCCGGAAGACAATCCGGCGCTGCGCTCGGTCATGGACAAGGCGCTGACCGCCAACATGAAGAAGGACACCATCGAGAAAGCCATCG
>NZ_JAIUMC010000011.1 GCF_022565775.1 Natronospirillum sp. | reverse complement strand
CATCGGAATACGAGTCAGAAACCCCACGGCCAGCCAGAACGCCTGCCATTCGCGGCGAAGGCTGAAACGGGCCGGATCATCCACGGTCTGCATAGGCGCTCTCAGCTTTCCGGTTCGGCCGGCCCGGACACGCCGGCACTGTCGAATGTGGCCATGTCATTGAACAGGGCAGCGGCCATGCGCACCAGCGGTAATGCTGTCACGGCCCCGGTGCCTTCTCCCAGTCGCATGCCGAGATTCAGCAAGGGCTCGACACCCAATACTTCCAGCGCGGAGGCATGGCCGCGCTCGTTGCTGCAATGAGCGAACAGGCTGTAGTCGCGAATGGCGGGTTGCAGGGCCTCTGCGACCGCCCAGGCGGCAGTGGCGATAAAGCCATCCACCAATATCAGTTTGCCTCGGGCGGCGGCGCGCAGATAGGCACCGGTCATCATGGCGATCTCGAACCCGCCGACGCAGCGCAGGCAGCCGAGCGGGTCATCCAGTTCCGAGCCATGCAGAGCCAGGGCCTGTTCGATCACCCTGGCCTTGTGTTGCTGCATTTCTGCCGATGCGCCAGTGCCGGCACCGGTCAGGTCGGCCGGGGCGAGTTTCAGCAGGGCGCTAAGCACAGCAGCGCTGGTAGTGGTATTGCCGATACCCATTTCGCCAAGGCTGATGACTCGGGCATCGGCGGCCTTCTGATCTATCACGGCAGCACCGGTGTGCAGACAGTGCTCAAGCTGCTCCCGGGTCATGGCTGCTTCCCGGTTGAAGGGGCGAGTTCCCGAGGCGGCCGGGTGACGCAGCAGTTCTGGATGGTCAGGCAGGTCACCTTCGACCCCGGCGTCTATGGTGTGCAGTGTGACGCCCTGTTCACGGCACAACACATTGATGGCGGCTCCGCCGTGCAAAAAGTTGAGCACCATCTGTGCAGTGACGCTGGCTGGGAAGGGGCTGATCCCTTCGCTGCTGATGCCATGGCTGGCAGCAAAGACGCCATGCCAGCAGGGGCCTGCCACCGGATGCATCGTGTTCTGCAGGCGAGCCATCTGCGCAGCGATAACCTCCAACTGACCCAGTGATCCGGGGGGCTTGGTCTGCTGGTCCAGATGAGCCTGGATGGCGCTGTCCAGGTCATGGCTGACCGGGCTGACGGTGAGCGCGGGTGGCAGTTGGTATGACGTCATCCCTGTGCTTCCTGTAATGAGTGGAGAAAGGAAATTAACGGACTGTCACTCAGTGGGCAAGTGTTGGCCTGCCAACTGGCTGGTAAAGGCGCGTCTTTGGGTACGAAACGAGGCACGAAAGGCACGAGGCGTCATACCCTTGTGCAGTCGAAAGTGTCGATTGAAGTTGGACAGGTTGCCAAAGCCGCTGGTTTCGGCGATCACGGCCACCGGCCGCTCGCTGTTGATCAGTTGTGCACAGGCATGGCCCAGACGGACCTGCGTCAGATACTGGTGCGGGCTCTGATTCATCTGACGGCGAAAAAAGCGGTTCAGGCTACTGACACTCATATGGTGCTCGCGAGCCAGAGTCTCCGTGGTTAATGGTTCCAGGAACTGCTGGTGCAGGGTGTCCAGCAGGGCACTGAGCTGACGCTGCTCGGTACCCGGGCGGGTCTGGCTGTCGAAGGCGGTCGAGGCCAGTGTTCTGGCCTCTGCTTTGTGCAGGTGGCGCAGGATATCGAGCAGTACAATGAGCCGTTGTTCCGGGTCGGCTGTCGGCAATTGCTGAAACAGGGGTTCCAGATCGCGGGCCACGGAGGCTGGCCAGGCCAGCCCGCGACGACACTGCCACAACAGTGACTGCCAGTTGGCAAATTCGGGGAAGGAGCCGGTCAGGCGGTCCATCAGGTCCTGGCGGAACCAGAGTACATACACCCTATGCGGCTGGCGTTCATCGTCGCGGCGACGGGATGCCCAGCTGTGTGGCAGGTTGGGGCCCAGCAACACCAGGTCGCCACTCTGATAGGTCGTGATGTGATCGCCCACATAGCGCTCACCGCTGCTGTTGACGGTCAGGGTCAGTTCGTACTCGGGGTGGTAATGCCATTCGAAGGGCAGCTCATCCAGTTCACGCAGAAAGAAACGCCATGAGGTATCGGGGCTGTGGCGAACGGTTTCGAACTGGGCTTTCATTTCATGACTCCCGAGAAGAATGGTGATCATAGCATTGACGCAGGATGTTCATACAGATTGACCGAAATTCATCATTATTGGAGCCGTTTCCATCACCTGCGTCTCGCGCCGTCAGTACCATCAGGTCATGCACTGACACAAAAGAGGACACAAGGCATGCAAACCGTCAAGAATCGCTATGGTTTTGGTGAGGGCCAGCCCGGCAACAACAGTGTTTCCAATACCTGCAGCACGCAGCTGGCGGACATACGCAAGACGCGCCCGCTGCGCGTGCTGTCGGAGGCGGACTGGGCATTCTGGCAGAGCTACGGGTATGTGGTGGTGCGTCAGGCCGTTGCTCCGGAACAGGTTGAACGAACCCGCAGCCTGCTGTGGGAGTTTCAGGAGATGTCGCCGGATGACCCGGACGGCTGGTATCGCCCACAGTTGCGCGACCATGCCATGCAGGAGCTGAACAACAGTGGCATGGTGGAGTGCTACAACCATCAGGTGCTGTGGGACAACCGACAGACACCGCGAGTGTATGATGCCTTTGTCGATATCTGGGACCGGGAGGACCTCTGGGTCACCATAGACCGCGCCAATCTGAACCCGCCCAATCGCTCGGGACGGGATTTCGACGGTTTTATCCACTGGGACGCCAACACCAAGCTGGACCCGCTGCCGGTCAATGTGCAGGGAGTGCTGGCGCTGTCCGACACTTCGCCGGACACGGGTGGCTTTCAGTGTGTGCCGCAGCTGTTCCATCACTTTGGAGACTGGCGGTCGCGCCAGCCTTCAGACCGGGATCCGTTTTCACCCGGGACCGACGGCGGCTATCCGGTCGAGTTCGTGCCCATGCAGGCCGGTGACCTGCTGATCTTCAACAGCCTGCTGGCCCACGGCATCAAACCGAACCGGTCGGATCAGGTGCGGATGGCTCAGTACATCGCCATGGTGCCGGCGGAGCAGGACAACGAGGTGGTGCGGGAATGGCGCATCCGTTCCTGGCGTGATCGTGTGGCGCCAGAAGGCTATGCCTTTCCGGGTGATCCGCGCGGCTGGGAACAGAGCCGCTATCCACGCGCCGAGCTGTCACCTCTGGGCCGTCGCCTGCTGGGTCTGGACCAGTGGAAAGCATCGACCTGACATCGTTCATGTCAGCTTACACAACCCCGTCTTTTTGCAGGATCTTTGGACCAAAGTTTCAGCGCCACCGGCCGATAGGCACAGTATTGGCATAGAAATTTGGAACAAATGAAGGTTGAGCCATGACGCGCCGCCTTTGAACAGTCTGCAAGCGATCACTCCGGGGCGAAGTACCGACATGAACCTGAAACAGAAGTTGCTATTAGTGGTATTGGGGCTGTCATTGCTGGCGGCTGTGACAGCCAGTGTGCTGATCAGTTCAGTCAGTCTCAGGAGTGGGCAGGCGCTGCTGTCTGAGCAGGCGGACTTGCGCATCGAGCTGATCAGTGAAGCTCAGCAGCGTCGCTTGCAGGATTACCTGCAGAACCTGCAACAGCAGGTTTTGGGCTTCACGCGCAATGCCCAGGTCAGGCAATCGACGGGCAACATGAGTTCTGCGTTTGGGGGGTATCAACTCAATGCTGTCGTGAATGCCTTGTCAGATGAAGAAGCCGAGGTTCGCGCAGCACTACGTGACTACTGGGACTCCGGGTTCGGCAGCGCCCTGGAGGCGCAGATGCCGGGCGCGGATTTTGATGCCAACAGTCTGGTGGAAAGCAGAAGCTGGCCCCACACCGTACTGAAGTACTATTACCTGGTGGACTCTCCCGGTGACTGGGATGACAAGCTGAGCCTCACCAATGTCGAGGACCGCACCCGCTACACGATTGCCCACAGAAGCCTGCATCCGCTGGTGCGGGAATTGATGACCTTTTATGATTTCGCCGACAGCTACATTCTCAACCTGAATGGGGACGTGTTCTATAGCGCCCGCAAATTGCCGGAGTTTGCCGCCAATGTGGAAGACCCCTGGTTGCAGGGTACCGGATTGCACACTGCCTTCGAGCAGGCGCTGGAATTGGGGCCCGATGACGACCCTGTTTTGACCCCATTCAGCGCCTATGCACCAGCGCTGGGCGAGTTCACCGCCTTCATGGCCATGCCCATGTACGATTTGTCCGAAGACGAGGCTGAACTCTATGGTGTTTTCGTGGCTCGTGTTTCCTCTGCGCAACTGCATGAAGTCCTGTCGAATGGCGGCGCACGAGCCGACCTTGGCCTGGGCGAAACGGGTGACTCCTATCTGGTCGACCCCAGCGGATTGCTGGTCACCGGCAAGCGGGAGTTTGAGCGAGACCCGGATGGTTTCCTCAGTCAGTTGCCGGACCTGCCGGCAGATCAGGCAGAAGCAATGCGCGTCAGTGGATCTGCCGCTGGTCGTGTCAGGCTGAGTAGCAGCGGGATTGAACAGGCACTGGGCGGTCAGGGCGGGGTTGGCCGCTATATCAACCCTCTGAATCGGCAGGTTCTGGGCAGCTTTCAGCCGTTCACCGCGGGCGGATCGGAATGGGTTCTGCTAACCGAATTGGAAGCCGGCGAGGCTTTGGCTGCGGGGCAGGACCTGCGCAACCAGATTCTGAGCTTTGCCGCTTTGGTAACACTGGCCATTCTGGTGCTGGCGGGCCTGGCCGCACTCTGGGTAGCTCGTTCGCTGAGCCGCCCGGTGGCCATGCTCGAAGACAGCATGACCTCGATTCAGAACAGTCACAATCTGAGTCAGCGCAGCCCGGTCATGGGCAAGGATGAAATTGGTCGGATTTCCAGTGCTTTCAACAGCCTGCTCGACAGCATAGGCGAGTCTGTTCGCCTGATTCGAGAGGCGTCCAATACCGTGGACCAGGCCTCGAGTGTATTGAATGAAGGTTCTGAGGATACGCTGAACATGCTGGAGCAGGAAAATCAGCGCAACCATGAGGTTCAGGCATTGCTGGAACGCATGGTCTCCAGTGCCGGCAGTGTCCGCGAGCAGGCTCATGTGGCCGCCGAGCGGAGCGACGAAGCCAGCCAAACCGTCACTACCAGCGGGCAGACTATTCAGCAGGTCATTGAGGGTGTGCACGAGATGGCGGAGGGCGTTCGCCAGACCACGGATACTGTTGAAACACTGACCAGCGAGTTCACGCAGATTCAGCGCGTGCTGGACGTCATAACCCAGATCGCTGACCAGACCAACCTGCTGGCTCTGAACGCGGCCATTGAAGCTGCCAGGGCGGGTGATCACGGCCGCGGGTTTTCTGTGGTGGCTGACGAGGTGCGTCAACTGGCGCAGCGTTCAACTGAAGCAACCCGGGAAATTGCCGGCATCATAGAAGGTTTGAGCGAACGTGCCGACAACGCACGTCAACAGATGCAGGCCGAGTTCGAGCGCTCGCAGCAATTGACTGAAACTGCTGAAACGTCGCAAAACGCGCTTGAGAGCATCAGCCAGTCCCTGAACGCAGTGGCGACTTCAAACCGGGAAATCACAACCCTGTCAGATGATCAGAGCCAATCAACACGTGAACTGGCGGAAAGCATGGAGGCGGCCTTTCTGGCTGCAGAGCGACTGCAGGAGAAGGCGCGGGACAACGCCGGGGCCTGTCACAGTCTGCGGGACATGGCAAAGGAACTGCGCGCCAGTGCCAACAAGTGGCGGGTTGATGACTAGACTCTAAAGAGGACTGTGCCCGGCCACCCCAAGGTGGTCGGGCACAGCAGAGACGCCGGACTCAGTGGCCCAGGATCTGGCTGAGGAACAGCTGGGTGCGTTCTTCCTGCGGGTTGTTGAAGAATTCATTGGGCTCGTTCTGCTCAACGATATCGCCGCCATCCATGAAGATAACCCGATCTGCCACCTTTTTGGCAAAACCCATCTCATGCGTTACGCAGAGCATGGTTCTGCCTTCCCGGGCCAGTTCCACCATTACATCGAGCACCTCGGAGATCATCTCCGGGTCCAGTGCCGAGGTGGGCTCATCGAACAGCATGATGCGCGGGCTCATGCACAGGCTGCGGGCGATGGCCACACGCTGTTGCTGACCCCCGGAAAGCTGTCCCGGAAACTTCTGGGCCTGCTCTGGAATCTTCACACGCTCGAGGTATTTCATGCCAATGGCTTCTGCCTCTTTCTTGGGCATCTTTTTTACCCAGATTGGCGCCAGCGTGCAGTTCTCCAGCACCGTCAGGTGCGGGAACAGGTTGAAATGCTGAAACACCATGCCGACCTCCTTGCGGATGGCATGGATTTTCTTCAGGTCATTCAGCAGCGGAATGCCGTCGACAATAATGTCGCCTTCCTGATGCTCTTCCAGTCGATTGATGCAGCGGATCAATGTCGACTTCCCGGAGCCTGAAGGGCCGCAGATGACGATACGTTCGCCACGACCCACTTCCAGGTTGATGTCTTTCAGGACGTGAAAGTCACCGTACCACTTGTTCATGCCCTTGATTTCAACGGCCGGGCCTGTGTACTCCGTATTTTCATTCGTTGTCATGAGTGATACTCCGTTAATTCCTGTGGCCAGTGTCGAGACGCCGTTCCAGATATTGGCTGAAGCGCGACATGCTGAAACAGAAGACCCAGAAGGTCAGCGCTGCAAAAATATAGCCCTCTGCGGGATAGCCCAGCCAGTTCGGATCTGCCAGCGCCTGGCGTACCTGGCCCAGCACCTCCAGCAAACCGATAATGACCACCAGACTGGTGTCTTTCCACAGTGAAATGGTGGTGTTGACGATCCCGGGGATCATGATCTTGAGCGCCTGTGGCAATACGACCAGATTCATCTTCTGCCAGTAGCTCAGTCCCAGCGCGTCAGCGGCTTCATATTGCCCCTTGCCCAGTGCCTGCAGGCCGCCGCGGACTACTTCTGCCATATAGGCGGACTGGAACAGCGTAATGCCGATCAATGCCCGAACCAGCCGGTCTATGGATACCCCTTCCGAGAAGAACAGAGGCAGCATGACGGACGCCATGAATAGAATCGTGATCAATGGCACGCCGCGCCAGAACTCGATGAAGATGGTGCAGACCAGTCGTACTGCCGGCATATCGCTTCTTCGGCCAAGCGCCAGTGCAATGCCGATGGGCATGGCCAGCACTATGCCAATAACGGCAATGACAATGGTCAGCATAAGGCCACCCCAGCGGCTGGTCGGAACGACCGGAAGACCGAACGCGCCGCCATACAGCAGGAAGTAGGCCACCACAGGGAAAGCCGTCAGAGAAAGAATGGCACCCAGCTTCTTGTAGGGGATTTGTGGCACGGCCAGCCAGATCAGGAAGCCGACCAGCAAGGCAAAGGTGAGGTTGGGACGCCAGCGTGCCACGGGTGGATAGAACCCGTAGATAAACTGATTGATGCGCACGCTGACAAACACCCAGCAGGCGCCATCACTGGTGCAGTCGTCGCGGCTGGTGCCCACCCAGTCGGCATTGATAAAGGCCCAGCTGATGATCCAGTAGAGCCCCTGTATGGAAATGTAGGCGGCTATCAGGGTCAGAATGGCATTGGGTATGCTCGAGAACAGGTTTTTGTGCAGCCAGCCAAGTACGCCGATTTCGGTGGGCGGTGCCTGGCGCGCAGGTGTGGGAGTAAAAGCCATAATTAACGCTCCACCAGCGCAACGCGCTTGTTGAACCAGTTCATGAAGGCCGATACCAGCAGACTGATAATCAGGTAGACCGCCATCGTCATGCCCACAATTTCGATGGCCTGCCCCGTCTGATTCAGCGCTGTGCCCTGGAAGACGGACACCAGGTCCGGATAACCGATCGCCACCGCCAGCGACGAGTTCTTGGTCAGATTCAGGTACTGGCTGGTCAGCGGGGGCACAATAACCCGCAACGCTTGGGGCAACACGACCAGCTTCATGCGCTGACGCTCGGTGAGCGACAGGGCTCGAGCCGCTTCAGACTGACCGTGTGACACTGACTGAATGCCGGACCGGAAGATCTCGGCGATAAAGGTGGAGGTATATACGGTCAGTGCCACCCAGAGAGCGAGCAACTCGGGGCGCAGACGCATGCCGCCGTCAAAGCTGAAACCGCGCAGTTCGGGTATATCGAACACCAGCGGCTGGCCGGTGGCGATATAGCCCACCGTCATGGTGCCCACCAGAATGCCTAGTGACGCCCAGAAGACGGGAAACTCTTCACCGGTATCGCGCTTGCGGCGACGCGCCCAGATGGTCAGAGCGATGACGGCAATGATGGCCAGTATGAGCAGGGTCGTCAGGATGCCAATGCCGCTTTCAAGTACCGGTCTGGGCGCATAAGCGCCGCGGACATTGATAAAGAAGAGGTCACCGAACAGAGTAATACTCTGGTTGGGTCGAGGCAGTGTCTGCAGCACCGCGTAGTACCAGAAAAATATCTGCAGCAGCACCGGCACGTTGCGGAATATCTCGATATAGACCATACAGATCTTGCGCACCAGCCAGTTGGGTGTCAGCCGACCCAGTCCGACAAAAAGGCCGAGAAAGGTAGCCGCGACAATGCCCATGGCCGATACCAGCAGAGTGTTCAGCAGGCCGACGAAAAAAACTCGGGAATAGGTTGAGTTGGAGGAATAGTCGATTAACGCCTGGGATACCCCAAAGCCAGCCCGCTCGCCGAGAAACCGGAATCCGGTTGCGATGCCGCGTGCTTCCAAGTTGGCAACAACATTGCCCGCTATGGTGGCAACAGCCCAGACTACCCCGAGGATAATCAGGATCTGGTAAACAACGCTGCGCACCCTGGGGTTGTTGAGGTTGAGCCAGCCGCCCTGAGTGAGATCGGATTTGTGTTTCATGATTGAGAAGATCGCTCTCTGGATACACTGTCTGCTGCGCTTTGTACAAGGCGCAACGAGAAATGCCGGAGCCTACAGGGCAGCAGACTCCGGCATTGTTATCAGTCAGTCATGAATCGAGACTGATTAGCGTACCGGCGGGGCGTACATGATGCCGCCGTCAGTCCACAGTGCGTTGGTGCCGCGCTCCAGTTCCAGCGGGGTGTCGGGGCCGACGTTGCGCTCGAACATTTCAGCATAGTTGCCGACCTGGCTGATGATCTGGTAACCCCAGTCAGACGGCAGACCCAGCAGAGAGCCCAGGTCGCCAGAGGTGCCGACGATACGGCTGACGTTGGGATCTTCAGAGTCCATCATGGCATCCACATTGCTGCTGCTGACGCCATATTCTTCTGCATTGACCTGCAGGAACAGTGCCCACTTCACAATGTTGAACCACTGATCATCGCCTTGGCGAACGGCTGGGCCGAGAGGCTCCTTGGAAATGATTTCAGGCAGAATCATAGCGCCTTCCGGATCGCTCAGCTGAATACGCAGAGCAGCCAGCTGAGAGGTGTCAGAAGTCAGAACGTCGCAACGTCCAGCTTCGAAACCGGCCACGGTCTGATCGGACGTATCATACAGAACCGGCTCGAAACCCATGCCCTGAGCTTCGAAATAGTCGGCCAGGTTCAGCTCGGTAGTCGTACCGGAGGCAACACAGACTGCCGCGCCGTCCAGTTCAGTGGCGCTGGTGACACCCAGATCTGTGCTGACCAGGAAGCCCTGACCATCATAGTAGTTGGTGCCGGTGAAGTTGATACCCAGAGACGCATCACGGGTAGTCGTCCAGGTGGTGTTGCGTGACAGCATGTCAACTTCACCGGACTGCAGCGCGGTGAAACGCTCGACTGCAGTCAGCGAAACGAATTCTACTTTCTCCGCGTCGCCCAGAACGGCGGCAGCCACTGCTTTACAGGTGTCGACGTCGAGGCCAACCCAGTTGCCATCAGAGTCGGTTACCGAGAAGCCGGGCAGTCCGTCGCTGACACCGCAACGCAGCGTGTCACGGGATTGTACGTCGTCGAGGGTGGATGCCTGCACAGAGGCGGAAAACGCCGTTGCGGCAACAAGGCCGGCAGCGATGGTTGATAGTTTTTTCATGTCGTGCTCCATTGACTTTTTTGGTCTTCTTAGCGCAGTCCTTAGACAGTCTGCTGGCATCGGTAAAGCAATTGGTAGGCCAACTGTTATTGTTATGATGACCCAACTGAGCCGGGTAGTCCGGCAGACCATGCTGACACTCGATTTACGAGCAAACAGCGCTCATCGACTATAGAGGAAATTGTCCTGCTGACAAATGCATTTCTCATTTTTTGAACCAGAATTGGGCGTTCAGAAATATTTACAGGCCAATTTGGTGCGAGACAGCTGAAAGTCTGACTTTCTTCTGCAGCCAATTGTCGATCAACTGGATTCCCTGCCGCACCGGTGCTGTTGCGCTATCCATGTCCGCGTTTTCGTCGAGCGCAAGGGAACCATCGAAATTGACATAGGACAGTCGTGCACCAAGAAAGTCCTGCGGCATGCCAAAGGCACTGGCAGGCAGCAGAGCGACACCGGCTTCTGCAAGAAGGCGATCACAGAGTTCAGCGGCAGTAGCAATGCCTCGATCGGCCAGATCAGCACGCCAATATTCAAAATCTGGAAACAGATAGAAACCCCCTTCGGGCTCTGCGGTGGCAATATGGCAGCTACGCAGGCGGTCGGCAGACTGTTGACCGATGGTGTGCAGTACCCGCCGCTGTCGATCTACATATGCCTCTATGTCCGGGTGCCGGCCATAGGCTTCGACAGCCGCCATCTGAATCGGGGTGGCGACGCAGGACCAGGTTTCGGAAGCAATGCCGAGCAGGCTGGGCTTCAGGACGGCGTCGAGAGCCTCGGGGATGTGCAGTATGCCCAACCGCCAGCCACCGGCACCAGCCCATTTGGACAGTCCTCCGGTGACCAGCGTGCCTTCCGGATAGAAGCGGGCGAACGACTGGTGCTCGCCGGTATGATGCAGGCGGCCGTATATCTCATCACTGATGACAATGAGGTTGTGGCGCCGGGCAACGCTGGCCAGAGCCTGCAGATCCGCTGCGCCATAACTGGTGCCGGAGGGGTTGTTCGGCGAATTGATGATCAGCACACAGGGGTCATCCCCTTCGAGTCGAGCTTCACGGCAGGCAGCGTCGAGCGTGTCCGGCTGCAGGCGCCATTGTTCCGCAGCCCTGGTGGGCAGTCGGGTCACCGGGTGGCCTGCCAGGATCGCCTGGGGCTCATAGGACACCCAGCTTGGCCCGGTCAGCATGACTGTGGCTCGCCGCACCGCCGCGAGCACGGTATAGATCAGCAGCTTGCTGCCGGGGCCGATCAGCACCCGCTCGGGTTGCCAGTCCACGCCATCTTCTTTCCGGTGAAAAGCTGCCACAGCGGCGCGCAATTCAGGCAGGCCCTGAACTGGCGCGTAGGCCTTCTGGTGAGCATGACGGGCGAGGGCACCATGCAGTCTTTCCGGTACCGGGAATGGCGACTGACCGAAGCCGAACCTGACCACGGGGCGCTGTTGCGCCAGCCGTTCGGAGGTTTCATTGATCAGCAGTGTTTCGGAGTGGGGTAATGATCGAAGCTGGTCTTCCCTGAGCATGGTTGAGGGCTCCCTGATGATGTGGTCTCAGTGTAAATCCGGAGACAGTAATGCTTGAAGTATTATTTGATGGCGAGGATCACACGGTGTTCCATTTTGACTGAATCGGCTGCAAATTGTTTTGCATTTGATAGTCGGTTGTATTAAAACAAAGGGGCGTTTCAGCAAAAAGCTCCGAACAGAGGGCGCTGAAACCCTTCAATAACAAGAGCAAAGCTTTTCACACAGAAGCGAAAAACCGGCTCCTACGACGAACCGGAAAGCGCTGAAAGCTAAGACATGGCCGCATGTGACAGTGATGGCGGGTCTTGGCCTGAACTTGGTCTGGTCCACACCCTTCGCCGGAAAAGAAGGGTGTCAAGGTATCCGTGTGGGTACTGAAATTTGGACGGGTTGCGAGTGCGCTGGACGTTTGCAGTCGATTCGGGAGCATCAGTTTGGTTCCATTAACGCGTAGAATCAGTTTTCGATTTACCGCCCTGCTGCTCGCCGGTGCGGCCGTTCTCATGTCCGCGTTTTCGCTTTACAACCACCGGGCCACCGAAACCGCACTGCGTGACCAGCACCAGCAGCAGGTCGACGCCGTGATAGAGCGCATCACGCGCAGCCTTCCGACCGCCATCTGGAACTTCAACCCAAGTCAGGTCATCCTGATTGTCGAGTCCGAAGTCCGGGCAGCCGCCATTCACGGCATTGCGGTTCAGGACGAGTTCGAGGTGCTGCTCACCGCGGTCGTGACCGACGATGAAGGAGAACCGTCGCGCACCGAAGACCCGGAAGCTCTGGTTGGCGTGGATCCGGAGCGGCTTCTTGAGCTTGAATTGATGTTCGGCTCCGACCCGGTCGGCTTTATCCAGTTGGCCACGGATGAAACAGCTATTGAACAGGCCCTGGCCGAATCCCTTGTGCGTACGGTGCTGCAGAACCTGATATTGCTGGGTCTGCTCGTTGTCGGCGTCTATCTGCTGACCCGCCGCCTGGTCATTCAGCCCCTGGCAGAGGTCAACGCCGCCCTGCAGGATATATCGCGCGGTGAGGGCGATCTGACGCATCGCCTTAAGGTTCGCCGGAAGGACGAAATCGGTGAACTGGCGACCAATTTCAATTTCTTCGTACAGACCATTCATCAACTGGTGGCGCAGGTAATAGAACTGGTGGCGCAGACCGGCGAAGCTATTCAGAAGACTCAGGCTACTGTGGACTCGGCTGAAACCGGTGTGCGTCAGCAACGCCAGCAGATAGATGGCGTTGCCGAGTCCATGCACCAGATGAATATAGCCGCAGAGAATGTTGCCGAAAGTTCCGAAGTGGCCGCTGCCGAGACGCAAAACGCCAACGACGTAGCACGCAAGGTGCGGGAAATCGTTGGCAGCGCCGTGGCGGCCATGGTCAACCTGGCTGACGAGATCGAAGTCAGTGCCAAGGCCGTCGGGGCGCTGGAAGACGAGGTAAACCAGATCACCACGGTGCTGGATGTAATTCGCGGTATTGCCGAGCAAACCAATCTGCTGGCGCTCAATGCGGCAATCGAGGCCGCGCGCGCCGGCGAACACGGCAGAGGCTTCGCCGTGGTCGCCGATGAAGTTCGCTCACTGGCGAGCAAGACCCAGTCCAGCACGGAAGAAATCCACAACATGATCGAACAACTGGAGCATCGCGCACAGGATGCAGTGCGGGCCATGGAAGTGGGCCGTGAGAAGGGCGTTTCGACGGTCGAGCAGGCCAATGGTGCCGACGGACTGCTGGATACCATCTCCGAAGCGATAGAACAGATCAGCGACAAGAACAGCCAGATTGCCAGTTCGGCCACCGAGCAGTCTTCAGTGGCGCATGAAATCGGCCAGTCTCTGGATGAGATCGCTCAGATTGCGAGTGATACCGATGCGCAAACGCGCGTCATGAAGGAGGCCAGTGATGGCCTGGCAGCCCTGGCTGACGAACTCAGTAAACTCGTGGGGAATTTCAAGGTCTGAAGATGATGACAATACAACAATATCTCAAGACGTTCCTGGGCCTGGTGGTACTGTCCTGCATGGCGCTGTCCGGTACCGTTTTGGCTGACAGCAACGGGCGTCAGTTTCTGTTCGGCTCTGCCGGTGTGAATGGTGTCTATTTTCCGGTGACGGGCGCCATCTGCAGACTGATGAATGCCTACACCCATGAGCATGGACATGAGTGTGTCGTGGTGAGTTCCGGAGGCTCGGTGCATAACCTGAATGGCCTGCGCTCCAACACCTTTCGCGTGGGTATCGCGCAATCCGATCTGCACTATCAGTCCTATCATGGTGAAGGGCGGTTTGCCGACCAGGGCGCTCATGGCGGCTTGAGGTCCATGTTCAGCGTGCATGCGGAGCCGATCACCATTGTTGCGCGCCGTGAGTTGGGCGCGCAGCAGATTGAGGAGTTGCTGGGTCGCCGGATCAACATAGGCCCGGCCAACTCGGGCACCAATGCGACCTTTAGTGTGCTGATGGACGCCATGGGCCTGGCAGAGTCGGACTTCGACTCACTGAATACCTTGCGTCCGGAAGAGCAGGCCCGGGCGCTGTGTGAAGACCGGGTCGACGCCATTGTTTACACCGTTGGCCACCCCAGTTCAGCCATCGCCAGCGCGATCAGCGACTGTGATGGTGTACTGGTATCCATAGACAACGAAGCGGTCGATTCCCTGATCAGCCAGTTGCCCTATTTCCGTTCCATCACCTTGCCTGCCTCGCTTTATGAAGGGCAGGACCGGGCGGTAACCACCTTCGGTGTAGGCGCGACCATTGTTGCCGCGGCCGAGACTGAAGAAACCCTGGTGTACGAAATGACCCGGCGGGTATTCGAAAACTTTGACGATTTCTCGACCCTCCACCCGGCACTGGTGACCCTTGATCGGCAGCAGATGGTCAGCGATGGCCTGACCGCACCGCTGCACTCCGGTGCGGCCCGCTATTTCCGTGAAGTCGGCTTGCTGGAGGACTAAACGAATGAATTCTGAAGGCAATAACTCATACAGTGTGGCGCGCAAAAATCTGCAGGGCCTGGTTGTCGGTGTGATCATCTCGGCTCTGGCGGCCGGCTCGATGGCCAATTGTCAGCGCACCGATGCCGGGCGCTACAGTGCCGAGGGGCCTGTAGTGCTCGATAATCGCACTCAATTGATGTGGAGCCGCTGCAGTCTGGGGCAGACCTACACTGACAACCAGTGCACAGGAACTGCCTCTGCTCATAGTCTTGCCCAGGCACGGCAACTGGCCAGCAGTGCAGACATAGGTGGTTACTCGGATTGGCGCGTTCCAACCATCGACGAACTGGAGACTCTGGTGGACAGCGAGTGCAGCTATCCCGTCGTCAGTCTGGACGTGTTCCCCAATACGCCTGTTTCCTTCTATGCGTCTACCACGCCGTTTCGGTTTGGTACCTATCGGTTTATGTACCTCTATTCCGGTACCGGAGAGGTCCGGCACGATGACCAGAACAACTACAGCAGAGTTCGCCTGGTCAGGCGGGCGGGCAGTAACTGAATACCCGCGAGCGGGGCAGGCCCCGCTCTCGATTTTCAATTCACCAGAACAGAGGAGGACCCGACCACGCACTGCACCATTTGAAGTCACTTGCCAAATGACTGCTTGGTAGTATTCTTGAAATTGCGTGAGCCCGCAGTCGAAAACGGTTCACGGTAGAACCCTGATATCAAAATAAAACGGAGCAACCCATGAAAACTAGAAAATCTGCAATGGCCAAACTGGCAACAGTTGGTCTCGCCATGTCAATGGGGCTGGCGGCTGGAAACGCTGCTGCCAATGAATTCATCAGCATCGGTACCGGTGGTGTCACCGGGGTTTACTACCCAGTGGGTGGTGCCATCTGTCGACTGGTCAACGCCAATCGGTCCGAACATGGAATCCGCTGCGGTGTAGAAAGCACAGGCGGCTCCATCTTCAACACCAACACGATCCGTGATGGTGAGCTGGATTTCGGCATCGTCCAGAGCGACGTTCAGTACAACGCCATCAATGGTGAAGTCCAGTTCGAGGGCGACGCGTATGAAGACATGCGGGCTGTCTTCGCGCTGCACGTTGAAGCGTTTACTGTAGTGGCTCGTGAAGATGCCGGTGTGTCCGAGTTTGACGAGCTGGAAGGCATGCGCGTCAATGTGGGTAACCCGGGTTCAGGCCAGCGCGCTACCCTTGAGCAACTGCTGGAACTGCAGGATAAAGACTTCGGTGTTTATTCTCAGGCCTCCGACCTGGTCGCTTCCCAGATGGCGGCCGCCATGTGTGACAATCAGGTAGATGCCATCATCTACGTGGTTGGTCACCCGAGCGGTGCGATTGAAGAAGCCACTACTTCTTGCCCCGGCAAGCTGGTGAACGTGACGGGTTCCGCTGTTGAGCAAATGCTCAACGAGTTCCCGTACTACGCGGCTACCACCATCCCGGGCGGCATGTACTCTGGCAACCCTGACGACATCGAAACCTTTGGTGTTGGTGCGACTCTGGTCACAGCAGCCAGCGTTTCTGACGATGTGGTCTATGAACTTACCAAGGCCGTCTTCGAAAACCTGGATTCCTTCAAGGATCTGCACCCGGCACTGAGCACGCTTGATGCCGAAAGCATGATGAGCGAAGGCCTGTCTGCGCCCCTGCACCCCGGTGCCGAGCGCTACTACCGTGAAGCCGGTATGATGTAACCGACGCTTACCATGTACTTCGGGTGATCATGGAAACAGACACCCGATCCCATGCAGCCGGGTCCGACGGTCGTCGGACCCGGCGTTTTATAGGGCAACAAGAAAAAGTACGGATCATGCAGGGCTACCATGACGGAACCTAAATCGGCAGACAATATTCAGATTGAAGAACCGGACGATACCAAGATCAAGGAGCTGCTGGAGAGAGAAAGCGGCGCTCGCTGGCCAGGCGGTATAACCGGCAAAATCATTATCGCGGTCGCGTTGGCCTGGGCGCTGTTTCAGCTCTGGAACGCATCGCCATTCTCACTGATTTCCACCACGCTTGTGCGACCTATTCACCTCGCATTCGCGGTGTTTCTTGCATTCATGACCTTCCCTGCGATGAAGCGGGGGTCACAGACTCACGTACCCTGGTACGACTGGATACTGGCATTGATGGCCAGCGCTTCAGCCCTGTACCTGGTGGTCAATTATGACGCTCTGTCCATTCGCCCTGGCCGGCCCATCACCATGGACCTGGTGTTCGGGGCAATAGGTATGGTGCTGCTGCTCGAGGCCACGCGCCGGGCGCTGGGCAAGCCCCTCGTCATCGTGGTTATTGTATTTTTGACCTATACCTATTTTGGTCCCTACTTCCCTGAAGTGATACAGCATAGCGGCCGAAGTTTCCGGCGCATCATGTCGCATCAGTGGTTGACCACAGAAGGTGTTTTCGGGGTGGCAATTGGCGTCTCCGCCGGTTTCGTCTACCTCTTTGTATTGTTTGGCTCTCTGCTCGACAGAGCCGGGGCGGGCAACTATTTCATTCAGGTGGCCTTCTCGTTGCTGGGCCACATGCGCGGTGGCCCGGCCAAGGCCGCGGTTGTGGCGTCCGGCGCCACCGGTATCATTTCCGGCTCTTCCATTGCCAATGTGGTGACCACGGGTACGTTTACCATTCCGCTGATGAAGCGGGTCGGCTTTCCGGCCACCAAGGCCGGTGCGGTCGAGGTGGCCTCGTCCACCAATGGCCAGTTGACGCCGCCCATCATGGGGGCCGCAGCCTTCCTGATGGTGGAATATGTGGGTATTTCCTACATTGAAGTCATTACCCACGCCATTCTGCCGGCACTCATCTCCTACGTTGCCCTGATTTACATGGTGCACCTGGAAGCGGTCAAGGCCGACATGAAGGGCATCCCCCGCCGTCAGCCGACGACGCTGATGCGCTCCGCGATCAGTTTCCTGACGGTATTTATCGGGCTGTCCATTCTGACCTTTATCGTCTATTACGGCATTGGCTGGATACGTGTACTGATGGGGCCTGCGGCAACGCCGCTGATCATGGTACTGGTGCTGGCCTCCTACATTGGCCTGATCTGGTATGCCTGTCAGTTCCCGGATCTGATCATGGATGACCCGAACAAGCCCATTACCGAGTTGCCCGAGGTGGGGCCCACCGTCAAGTCCGGGCTGTATTTCATTCTGCCCGTGGTCATGCTGGTCTGGTTCCTGGCCGTTGAGCGACGCTCTCCGGGGATGTCCGTGTTCTGGGCGACCATGTTCATGATCTTTATCGTGCTGACCCAGCGTCCGCTGAAGGCCTTTTTCCGGCGCAGCGGTGATGTGCCAGCGCGGCTTTGGGAAGGCCTGACCGATCTCTACCAGGGCATGATCAGCGGTTCGCGCAACATGATCGGCATTGGTGTGGCCACAGCGGCGGCTGGTATCGTGGTTGGCACGGTGACCCTCACGGGTATCGGTCTGGTGATGACAGACTTTGTGCAGTTCCTGTCGGGTGGCAACCTGATGTTGATGCTGCTGTTTACCGCCATCATGAGTCTGATCCTGGGCATGGGCCTGCCGACAACAGCCAACTACATTGTGGTGTCTACGCTGATGGCGCCGGTCATTGTGGCGCTGGGCGCACAGAATGGCCTGGTGGTCCCGCTGATCGCGGCGCACCTGTTCGTGTTCTATTTCGGTATTCTGGCTGACGATACGCCACCGGTAGGTCTGGCGGCCTACGCGGCTGCGGCCGTGTCCAGAGCGGACCCGATCATGACCGGTGTACAGGGCTTCGCCTATGATATTCGGACGGCTATCCTGCCCTTCATGTTCATCTTCAACACCAACCTGCTGCTGATCGACATAGAGAGCATCTGGCATTTGGCGGGTGTGATCGCAACGGCTCTGGCTGCCATGCTGATTTTCGCCGCCGCCACACAGGGCTACTGGCTGACCAGAACGCGCATTTGGGAAACGGCCGCCTTGTTGCTGATCGCATTCACACTTTTCCGGCCCGGCTTCTGGTGGGACATGATCTATGATCCACTGGATCGCTTCGATGGCGCCAACATTGCCGAAGTGATTGAAGATCTGCCCGATGGCCATGAACTGCGCATGCATGTCAGTGGCATGACCATGGCGGGCGATGACGTGGAAACCTACAAGCTCTTCCCGCTGGGCGAGCGTGCCGAAACAGGTGAAGAGAGACTGGCCAATCAGGGGCTGACCAGTGTCAGTGCCGATGGCAGCCGGTTGGCGATCAATGCGGTACAGTTCGGTTCAGTAGCAAGAGGAGAAGGGCTGGACTTCGGCTGGCGCATCAATTACGTCGAGCTGGAAGCCGAAAGGCCGCCGCAAGAGCTGATGTGGATCCCCGCACTGCTGCTGCTGGGGCTGGTTGCATTGTTGCAAATAGGGCGTCGCAGAAAGCAACTGGCGACTGCGCAACAAGGAGGGTAAGACGATGTTCAAGACAATTTTGGTGCCTGTATCGCTCTCTGCGGAACTGGTGCAGACACAGCGTGCATTGCACGCTGCTATCACGCTTTCCCAACTTCACACTGCCAGGTTGCACATCCTCACGGTGATGCCTGGGTTCGGCTCCCCATGGGTGGCCGGGTACTTCCCCAAGCCGGACATGAACAAGATCAAGGATGAGGCGTATCAGCAGTTGCGTGACATCGTCAAGCCGGTATTGCCCGACAGCGTGGATGTCAAATTGAAAGCGCTTGATGGCACGCCGTATAAGCGCATCCTGCAGGAGTCCGAGCGCATCAGCGCGGACCTGATAGTGATACCCAGTCACTCTCACAATGCAATGGAGCGGACGCTGCTCGGTTCCGTCGCGGCCCGAGTGGTCGAACGATCAAAAGTGTCGGTATTGGTCGTGCGACCCGAGTTGCCCTGACAGGGTCGTTCGGTACAGAGGAGGTTGCAACAGTTACAACCAAATGGCGGCCTGGCGGGTCAATCCGCGCCGGGTTGCCATTTCATGCTGTAGATCCCCTGACCACCCAGCTTTTTAGCGGCTGACTTGGCAGAGCTCAATGCGGGTGACAGGCTGTCCAGAGATGTTACCTGCTGCTCGCGGACGGTGACTACACCAATCGACACTCTGGGCAGTGCGAACTGGCGCTGCACACCATGCCGGTCGACAGCCGGATAACTGGTCGCATTTTTTCCCGCAGTCATCATCAGTTCCCGCACGCCTTCCGCAAACAGTAACTGCAGCAGGCGCAGTTGCGGCTCGGGATTTCTGGCTGTCGAGACCACAACGAAATCGTCGCCCCCAATGTGACCGATAAAGAATTTGCGATCGCGCAGGCGCTCACGGAGCAGTCGAGCCAACAGCATGATCACGCGGTCACCCATGTGATAACCCCAGGTGTCATTGAAGGGCTTGAACGCATCGATATCGACATAGGCGACACTGAAAGCACCTTGTTGACGGATCAGCTCCAGCAGGTGTTCGTTGGTGGGCACATTGCCCGGAAGATGAGTCAGGGGGTTGGCATGCCGTGCGGTACGCAGACGATGCTCCGAGATATGCCGCAGCAGATCGCTTGAGCGCCCTACGCCCATGTACTGACCATTCTGCCCCGTCACAATGAAGTGTTGCCGAACCTGCAGGTCGTTCTGCGCGGTCACCATGCGGCTGAGGTCTGTCAGCAAGGTGGTGTGGCTGACAATCAGGGCGCGCGGCGACATATGCTGATGAACCGGGCTTCGGGCATGCAGAGTGCGGCCGGAAGGTCTGGCCAGCAACTCATAGACGGTGGTTCGTTCGATCAAGCCCAGCGGCATGCCTTGATTGACCACCGGAATGACCGGCGCCTGCGGATCTGCCTCCAGACGCTGCCAGAGTTGCTCCAGCAGCGTGTCAGGGCCGATGGGCTCCACCCAGCGGGCAAATCCCCTGGCCTGTTGAAAGTCTTCTGCACGGCGGCGCGGCGGCGCGTCAATGGCCAGGGTAGAGGGCCGCACCGGCTTCTCGGCCGGATGGCCATAGTAGAAACCCTGCATCAAATAGACGCCAAGCTCCTGCAGCATGTCGACTTCCTCTACCGACTCCACACCGGTCACGATCAACTTGGATCTGAGTTCTTCGCAAAGCTGCACCAGCGCACGCAAGAACGCCTGCTTGATATGTGAGCGCTGGATGTTGTGCGTGAAATGAGGATCCAGCTTGATATAGTCTGGCTCCAGCTCGGACCAGAGCCGGAGACCGTTGTAGCTTGTGCCGAAATCGGCAATGGCAACACCAAAACCCATCTTGCGGTAGTGATGACAGGCCGTCTGCAACGCACTGAAATCTTCCCGAAAACGGGTGTCCGTCAATTCGATCACCACGTTGTCCGGTTTCAACCCCGACTGCGCCAGTTGATCCAGTGTGAAGCCCTTGGGGTAACCCGGATGGAGAAAGGCATCCGGAGCGCAATTCAGAAACAGCTGACCGGTCAGGTTGCGCTCGTTGAACCGTTCAATCGCAAGCCGTCTGCAGGCTGTCTCCAGAGGCGGCAACAGGTCCAACTGATGAGCCTCCTGAAACAGGTCGATGGGGGGTTCCAGTACGTGCCCATCCGGACCCCGTGACAGACACTCATACCCGATGATATCGTTCTGCGTCAGATCGATAATGGGCTGGTACAGAGAACGGATACCACATTCAATGATCGCCCTCACGGTCATCGCATCGTGATCATCCAGCCTGGTGTCCAACCTGAGCTGTCGAAGTGAGCCGTCCCGGCCATCTTCGGTAGTCGGCAGAACCTCTTTTCTTGTTATCATAAAAAGCGAACCCGACTGCAGTGAGTGTCTGGGTGAGTGCGTCAAAGCCAACCGACATCCAGCGGAAATGGCTCCTTTTTGAATGCCTTTCGAGAGTGGACGATATTTATACACTTAATCGGTTAAGTCAATGTGACTGGCCCACAGAATTACATCTTTTAACAGTGTTATTGGCCGGTTTTTGTACAGATAAAATCGGTCGTTTTTGGGGCACTTGTTGAGGTGTTCTGCTCAACTGTCTGATTGATCAGAGAAAACTTTGCGCTGGCCGTCCGTTCTAGTAGAATGCGCAAAGTTTCAAAGCCAGAGTGGCGAAATTGGTAGACGCAGCGGATTCAAAATCCGCCGGGGTAAAACCCGTGCCGGTTCGAGTCCGGCCTCTGGTACCAGCTTTTAAGATAGCCCGAGGTGAAAAGTCATCTCGGGCTTTTTTGTACCGTTCGAACCGGCACTCCCCCGTGCCGGCCGAAACGTCGGACCGTCGATCCCGGCCTCTGGTACCAAATTTAAATGAACCCGATCAGTTCACGCTGGTCGGGTTTTTGTATCTCCTTCACCAAAGGTTAAATTTCCTCTTCTGCACAAGCCGGTTTGCAGGGTATTCTTCAAGACACCGGGAATGCCAGCCGCAACGCGGTCGGGCTGGTCCGAAGAAGGAATTCTACCCATGCCCATGCCACCCAAAACCTATACCCTGGCCGATCTTGCGGAGCGTGTCGGTGCCCAGTTGATCGGCGATGCCGAGCAGCGGGTGCACAGCGTCGCCCGCCTTGACCGCGCCGAACCTGATCAACTGGCGTTCTGTACCTCTGATCGCTATCTGGACCTGCTGAAGGACACCCGTGCCTGCGCGGTGTTGCTGCGCGAGCAGCATGCGTCGCACTGTCCCGTCAGTACGCTGATCGTTGCGGACCCCTATTTTGCCTACGCCGAATTGGCCAACCTGCTGCATCCGCGTGTTCAGTATGCGCGCACGGTGGCGGAGTCGGCGGTTGTCGATCCGACTGCGCAGATTGGTGAAGATGTCTATATCGGCGCCGCTGCGGTAATCAGTGCCGGGGCGATTATCGAGCCCGGGTGCGAGGTAGGCCCGGGTGCCTTTGTGGGCCGAGATGCCTTTGTCGGGGCGGGTTCGATTCTGGCCGGGCAGGTGTATGTCGGCGATCAGTGTCACATTGGTGCGCGCGCCATCCTGCACGCCGGTGTGGTGATCGGGTCTGACGGTTTCGGGTTTGCACCCGGCAAGGCGGGCTGGAAAAAGGTGCCGCAGTTGGGCAATGTGCAGGTCGGCGATGATGTGGAGATTGGCGCCAATACCACCATCGACCGGGGGGCGCTGGAAGATACGATTATCGGTGACGGCGTCAAGCTGGACAACCTGGTGCACATTGCGCACAACGTGCGGATAGGGCCACACACCGCGATTGCCGGCGGCACGGCGATTGCCGGCAGCACCACCATCGGTGCGCGCTGTGTGATCGCTGGCCAGTGCGCGATCAACGGCCATATCGAGATCTGCGATGAGGTCACCATCATGGGCATGACCGGCGTCGCCAACTCGATCAAGGAGCCCGGCGCCTACGCTTCAGGGCTGCCTGCACGTGCCGTGCAGGGATGGCGCCGCAATGTGGCTCGGGTGATGAAGCTGGATGACCTCTACGCGCGTGTGCGGGCGCTGGAAAAGCAGCAGCGCTCCTGAACCGGTTTGTCGGCGGTAACCCGGCCGGTCAACCGCCAAATGCCCGATATTGCATGGCCTCCCGCATCAGCGGGTCCCGGTCGTAGATGTCTTCGCGGAATTCGGGTAGCCCGCGACTGTCCACCATGACGGTAAAGTAAACCAGATAGATGGGCACAGGTTCGTTCAGGGACACCACAGTCGGGTCGTCGACGCGCCGCGCCATGTTCAGCCTGTCCCGTGCACCGATGTCCTCACGCACCAGCAGATCGGCAAAGAATGACGGGTCATGCAGACGCACACAGCCGGCACTGCGCGCCCGATCTGCCTGATTGAAATAGGCTTGTGACGGGGTGTCATGCAGATAGATGGCATTTCGGTTGGGGAACATGAACTTGTACTGCCCCATGGCGTTACCCGGGTCCGGCATCTGCTCAAAGCGGTAGCCGAGGTCTTCCGGGCGCATGGCGAGCCAGTCGACACTGTCAGGGTCGACTTCTGCCGCACCGGAATGCCAGCCCTCGAACACCCGATAATTGTTGCGTTGCAGATAGTTGGCGTCCTGTTGCACCTGAGGCAACAGCATCTCGCGCGCAATGCGTTGCGGTACCCGCCAGGTCGGGTTGATCTCCATGTAGGTCATCTCACCGCGAAACACCCTTGTCATGCGGTCCGGCTTGCCGATAACCGCGCGCATGCTGTGATGCTCGCCATGCAGGTGCATGTGGACTTCATAGGCGGTCAGATCAACCCAGATACGATCCTCTTCCAGTTCAGCCGGCAGCCAGCGCCAGCGTTCGAGATTGAGCCGAATCTGTTCGGCACGCTCGGCAATCGGCACATTGATGGCGGCCAGTGTCTGGCTGCCTACGCGGCCATCAGCGTCCAGGCCATGGCGCGACTGAAAATTGCGCACAGCCTCTTCCAGGGCGGCATCAAACTGATTGGGGTTCTGGGGGCGTTCCGGCCCGCGCAGATCACCCAATTGCTGCATGCGCTGGCGCAGCAGGGAGACTCTCGCCCCATTCGAGCCTCGTAGCAGCAGCTCGCCCTGCGGCACCCGGATTTCGATACCCCGGCGGTCCAGTTCGAGGTAATAGGCCAACCAGCGTTGCAGCGCCTGATAATGCGGATGTTGAGGCGCCAGAGATGGCAATGTGTCGACCATCTGCTGTGCCGATTCCAGATCGAGCAGGGTCTTCCAGTCCCCGTTGGGGAGGTCCATCTGCCAGTTGGTGTCAATCAGGGAAGGATCAAAGCGACCGCTGCTCAGATCATGCGCATAGGCCTGCATTGCCATGGTGGCCAATACATCCATTTCTGCCTGTTGCCGCCGATCGGGGCGTGCAAGCCGGCGATAGCCGCGCAGGGCGTCGATGTGGTAATCCACCGGATTCAGGCCGTGCTCGCCGGCCCGTTGCAACTGGTTCAGCAGATCATCCAGTGCGTCATGGTTATCAAGCCAGAGGGGTCGATAGTTGCGTTGTTCATAGAAGGCAAGGAGGCTGTCATCGGGCAGGGCCTGGCCGCCCACCGGGGCGACGGAATCCAGCAGCAAATCGAGCTGGCGCTCCACCGTGTCCTGAATCCGGGACTGTTCCGGGCTGTCGTCAGGAGGATCAGAGCGGCCGGCACAGGAGGCCAGCAGCAGAGTCCACAGGATGAGCGCAGCATAGCCCGCGAACCTGGCCGGAATCTGACTTCCTGATGGTCTGGCTGTTCGGCAAAGCACCCGCCTTTTCTTCCTTTCTGACTGCCAAGGTATATCGTCGCACTATAGGGGAATGCCCAAAGAAAAGCGAGTTGTGAGGCCTGCCTGCTGGTCAGGAGGGCTTGAAGGCCATGATCTGAACGACCATGCTGTCGCCCTGGTGGTAAATGCCTTCACTCACCGGGCGCTCCATTTCCTGCATGCACTGCATGTTGAGGCCACTGAGTTCTTCGCGCAATTGCCCGAGGTCCGGCAGCAGGGCAGGGTCGGAAGGTCCGCCGGTGGCGCGCTCGATCTGCTCCGGATGGTAGCTCTCGTAAACCAGGGTGCCGCCAGGTTGCAATCCGGCAACCACCTTGCGGTGGAGCGGTAAACGGATTTCCGGTGGAAGATGGCAGAAAATACTGACGATGGCGCTCCATCGCCCCGGCTCGATCACATAGTCTGCCAGGTCTGCCTGAATCGTGGTAATGGTGACACCGCGCTCGGCTGCGAGTCGCTGCGCCTTGGCCAACCCGACTTCAGACAGGTCAACTGCCGTTACATTGAAACCCAACTGGGCCAGGAACACCGCATTGCGGCCTTCGCCTTCACCAATGCACAGCACGTCACCGGGCAGAATGTCGTCTGCGGTGCGTCTGAGAAAATCGTTGGGCTCCTTCCCGTATGCATATTCCTGAGTAGAGTATCGTTCATTCCACATCATGCCGAATGCTCCCGGGCTGACTACGGGTATCCACCGCTAAACTGCGACAGACCAGGCAGGTTAAAGCGCCAGCGCTGCTGCAGACCAGATGGAATTACGTCTGGGTGGAGGGGATGGATTATAGCGCGAGTGGCTCGGTTGTCTAATGCCAGTCGACCAATTACCCCACCAGACCCAGTGTCAGCCAGAAATACCAGGGGCGCCGGAAGCGGAAGTCGGCTACCAGTTCATCACTGACCAGAAACTCGCTGTCCGGGAACTCTGTGCGTAAAAGGTCTTCGGTATTCCGGGCAGATGCCTCGTCTCCCTGCTTTTCATGGGTGCGGATTTTCAGTGCCAGCGCATTGTCCTGCACCGGCTCGCCGGGGAACTCGGAGAGCAGCTTCTGCAGGCGGGTCAGCGCGGGTTCGGGCCGATCAACCTGGTAATAATAGAGGGCTACATTGAAGCTGTGCTCCGCCATGCGGGTGCGGGCCACCTGCATGATGCCTTTGGCGTCGTCGCGGTAGTCGCTGTTCGGGAAGCGATCGAGAAATTCGTCCAGCAACTGGAAAGTCTCGTCATAGCCGCTGACGTCGCGGTCAACCGGGTTACGGGTGCTGAGCAGGCTGGCTGTGCGTTCTGCCATGCCAAAACGGATCAGACCGCGCATGTAGTAGACATAGTCCACCCGCGGGTGCGCGGGCTGCAGGCGAATAAAGCGATTGGCCCGACGCATGGCACGATCATATTGCCGACGCTCGTAGTGGGCGTAAATCAGGTCAAGTTGAACCTGGGTTGCATAGGCACCGAAGGGAAATCTGTTTTCCATGGCTTCGAGTTGCTCGATGGCCAGGTTGTAGTTGCCGGCTTCAAGGAAATCCTGCGCCCGGGCATAGCTGTCAGCCTCAGTGGTGATGCGGGTTTGCGGGCCGAACAGGCCGCAACCGGTAAGCAACAAAATGGAGAGCAGAGCCACGATAGCGGGCGTGTGAACAGACAGTCTCGCTAACATCTTTTTCCCTAAACGGTTCGATCAAATACAATGGGCGCCCATTAAACCATATTCGGGGCCGCACACCCATGCATGAAATGATAGAAATGGACGCCCAGGTTCCGCTGGAGCTGGGTGGCCAGCGTCTGGACCAGGTGGCTGCCCAACTGTTCCCCGAGTACTCGCGCTCCCGTTTGCAAGGCTGGATCAAGGCCGGCCAGTTGCTGCTCGACGACCGCCAGGTCAAGCCCCGGGAGAAGGTCGTGGGCGGCGAGTGGCTGCGTCTGGAAGCCGAGCTGGAAGTATTCACCGAATGGCAGGCCGAGCCAGTGGATTTTCCCATTCATTACGTCGATGAACACGTGATTGTGGTCAACAAGCCGGCCGGCCTCACCGTGCACCCGGGAGCCGGCACCCCGAATGGCACCCTGCTCAACGGCCTGTTGCATTATGATCCGGATCTGGCTGCGGTGCCCCGGGCCGGTATTGTGCATCGACTGGACAAGGACACCACCGGACTTATGGTGGTTGCGCGCACGGTAGAGGCTCACACAGAGCTGGTGCGTTACCTTCAGGCTCGCGACATAGACCGCGAATATGAAGCCGTCTGCAAGGGCGTGATGACGGGTGGCGGTGAAGTAGAGGAGCCCATTGCCCGTCACCCGACTCAGCGCATTAAGATGGCGGTGCGCCCCGGCGGCAAGCCCGCACTGACCCACTACCGGGTATTGAAACGCTTTGCCCACCACACCCATGTTCGCCTCAAGCTGGAAAGCGGGCGTACCCATCAGATTCGCGTCCACATGGACCACATTCATTATCCGCTGGTTGGCGATCCGGTCTATGGCGGACAGTTTTCCCTGCCCCGTCAGTGTCCGGACCTGCTGCGCGAAGCCCTGCAGGGATTCCAGCGCCAGGCGCTGCACGCCAAGGCGCTCGGATTTCCGCACCCGGCCACCGGCCAGTGGATGCATTGGGAAATCGACCTGCCAGAGGATATGCAGGCTCTACTGCAGGTGCTGGAAGAGGAGAGCCCGGCTGATGAGTACTGAACCGTCGATTCAGGTGCCCGATTGGCCCGATCAGCCTGAATCGGTGCAGGTGGCGGTCACCTTGCGCGAGGGCGGGGTCAGCCGGCCCCCCTGGAACAGCCTCAATATGGGCGTGCATGTGGGGGATGACCCGCAGGCTGTGGCGGCCAATCGACAGCGCGTCATGAGTCGTTTGTCGCTGCCGTCAGAGCCGGTGTGGCTGAATCAGATGCACGGCACGCAAGTGGCCTGTATCGAGACGCCGGGGCAGCCTGTGCAAGGCGAGGCCGATGCGGCCTATACCCGCTGTGCCGGAGTTCCACTGTGTATTCTTACCGCAGACTGTCTGCCGGTATTGATCACCGACCGGGACGGGCAGGAAGTCGGTGCAGCACACGCCGGATGGCGGAGCCTGTGTCATGGGGTTCTGGAAAATCTGCTGCAACAGTTCAGCGCTTCGCCACAGCATCTTTTGGCCTGGCTGGGGCCGGCGATCGGGCCACAGCAGTTCGAAGTGGGCCCAGAGGTCAAAGCCGCCTTTGTCGAGCAGGCTGCCGAAGCTGAATCTGCCTTCACCCCGGGTGACGGAGACCGCTGGCTGGCAGACATCTATCAACTGGCGCGCCAGAGGCTGGCGAGAGCGGGGGTGACCCGTGTTGCCGGAGGTGGCTTCTGCACCGTGACGGAGCGGGCGCAGTACTTTTCCTATCGGCGCGATGGGCAGACGGGGAGAATGGCAGCGCTGATCTGGCGTCAGGCCAGCGCTGCCGGTTGAGCGGGGGCGGCTTGTCCACCCCCGGGGTTACTTTCAGTAGGGATCAGCGGGTGTGTAGTAGTCGCTGAAGCGGCCGTCCACACCAATCCGGATCGGGGATACGGAGCTGGTATCGTTATCGAGATTGTAGATATCCCCGCTCAGCAGTCGGTAGCGCAGCAGGTCTTCAATGATTACCGGTTCGCCACAGGCAGTCTGTACATAGTCTGTCTGGCCGTCGCCGCGCAGAATGTACACCTCATATCGCCCATCCACCACGGCCTCGCCGGAGGCTGACACGAACAGAGAGGTTTCCTCTGACACGCCAATGCCACGCGTGCTGGTGAACAGGTGCGCCTGAAACACCATCAGGCGGCCCATGCGATCACGCTCATAGAAATGTGTGTCGGTAATGACGTTGTACAACGGATCAGTAATCAGAAAGTCTTCACTGATATTGATGGTATTGTGACAGAAGTCTTCAACCACTTCGTCGCTGACCGCCCCCGGCACACCGTCCGGGTCGTAGATGAACTCGCCAAGTACCGCATTGCCGGCTGAGGTGCCCCCCACAATACCGCCCTTGTCCCATACCGATTGCACGGCATCCTGCAGACGGGTGTTTAGCCATTGATTGAGGTAGTCCGACTGGTCACCACCAGCGATGAACACGAATTCGGCAGAGCGGATGGCCCAATCCACATAGTCGGAGTCCGCCAGGCTGCGGGTATCAACGACCAGGGTTTCAACCGAGTTGGCCTGCGTCAGGTTCATCAGATAGTCATTGTAGCCGTCTGTCCCGGAGGTCCGCAGAACGACAACGTCACCGCCTTGAATATGGGGCGCGACGCGTTGGCTGAACGCATCATCCACATCAGCGCCGCCGCCCATCAGCAGGGCTGCAGGGTCATTCAGGTCGACGCAGGTAGGTGTCGGTGAACCAGTGAGCCATTGCGTGAGCCCGGAGGGGGCATTCGGCCGGTCACCATAGTCGCAGGCAGAGCCCGAACCGCCGCCATTACCGCCACCGCCGTTGTCGGCCTCGGCGAAGGTAACGGTCAGTTCATAATCACCGCGACCCGACCAGGGTTCAACGCGGATGAAATAGGTACCGGGTGCGGCATCTTCGAGGGAGCCGGTTTCCGGATTGTTGCTGGTTTCCCCGCTGGCCAGCACACCACCGGTGTCGCCATAAAGGAACCAGTCCAGGTCGGCATTGCTGGCATGGCTCAGGTTGACTTGGATGTCGCTTTCTTCCTCCAGGTTCAGGTAGAACCAGTCGACATCATGACGATTGCGGATGCTGCCGCTGACCGGCGTATCGCTGCACACCGGGCCATTGGCATTGACTTCAGTGTCGTTGGGTTCGGATTCTTCCGTGATGCAGGCCAGAGCCGAGGCTGCACTGCAGCACATCAGGGTGACCAGACAGATCAGTGTCTTCTTCATGAGGTATATCCTCTTATATTGTTGTCAGCGGAAGTGGCTTCACCGGGATGAAGCCGGAATCCGTCGCCGATCGCAGCGAGCGGATGGGGCAGCAGACACTGCGTCAATCAGGGGCCATGAGATGTGGGTAGATGATGGTCAGACTCTGTGCACCGCAATCAGAACAGAACGAGCGCGCTCAATCGTGGTCCGAGCATCATGTCCCGGCACAACCCGGGCAGACGCAGGGATTCGGCTATTCGTCGAACCATTCGGAAAGGTGAAAGTCAGTGGAGCAGGGGTGCTTCTTCGGGCAGAGGCGGAGGATGCGCGAGAGTCGGGGGTGACTCTGCTGGCGGGATGACATTGTCTGTAGCGACCTGTCGTAAACCAATGAACCTTCCATTCGTTGCCTTGACCGTTAACTTAAAGCTTTGCTGCTTGAGCGCTTTATGTCAAGCAACCTGGCTGGATTGAATTCTCCGTGGCATCCCCCATTAATGAAGTTAAGAGAATGCTGAAACAATCAGCCAGAATACGGGAGACCGAGAGACCATGAGAATCGATCAACTGACCAGTAAGTTGCAACTGGCACTTGCTGATGCACAGTCGCTGGCCCTGGGCCGTGACCACAACCAGATAGATCCGGCGCATCTGCTGCTGGCCATGCTGAATCAGCAGGGTTCCGGGCTTACCCCGTTGCTGCAGCGGGCCGGCGTTGAAGTGGGTGCAGTGCGCAAGAGCACTGAAGAACGCCTCGACAGCCTGGCGCGGCAGCCGGACCATGACGGAGAGCTGGGCATGGCCCCGGATCTGGGTCGCGTCATGAACAAGGCCGACAAGCTGGCGCAGAAACAGGGCGACCAGTTCATTACCAGTGAAATGGTGCTGTTGGCCATGGTGCAGGACAAGGGGCCTGTCGGCCGGATTCTGAAAGATGCCGGGGTCACTGAAGAGGCGTTGAACAAGGCCATTGAAGAGGTGCGCGGCGGCGAGAAGGTCAACAGCCAGAATGCCGAAGACCAGCGTCAGGCTCTGGACAAGTACACCATCAACCTGACCGAGCGCGCCCACCAGGGCAAGCTGGACCCGGTCATCGGCCGTGACGACGAAATACGGCGCACGATTCAGGTGCTGCAGCGGCGGCGCAAGAATAACCCGGTATTGATAGGCGAGCCCGGCGTCGGCAAGACCGCGATTGTCGAAGGGCTGGCCCAACGCATAGTGGATGGTGAAGTACCGGAAGGCCTCAAGCGCAAGCAGGTGCTGTCACTGGATCTGGGGGCACTGCTGGCCGGGGCCAAATATCGCGGCGAATTTGAAGAGCGACTTAAAGCCGTGCTCAATGAGCTGGCCAAGCAGGAAGGCCAGATCATTTTGTTCATCGACGAGCTGCACACCATGGTGGGTGCCGGCAAGGGCGAAGGCGCCATGGACGCAGGCAATATGCTCAAACCGGCGCTGGCCCGGGGTGAATTGCATTGTGTCGGTGCCACTACACTGGACGAATACCGTCAGCACATCGAAAAAGACGGTGCTCTGGAGCGCCGCTTCCAGAAGGTGCTGGTGGCGGAGCCGGGCATGGAAGACACCATTGCCATACTGCGTGGCCTGAAAGAGCCTTATGAAGTGCATCACGGGGTAGAGATTACCGATTCTGCTCTGATTTCGGCGGTCACACTGTCGCAGCGCTATATCACCGATCGGCAACTGCCTGACAAGGCCATAGACCTGATGGATGAGGCGGCGAGCCGTATTCGCATGGAGATTGACTCCAAGCCGGAGTCCATGGATCGTCTGGACCGCCGTCGTATCCAGTTGAAAATCGAAGCCGAGGCGCTGAAGAAAGAGACGGATGCCGCGACCAGGAAGCGTCTCGAGGAGCTCAACAAGACCCTGGAAAAGGTCGAGCGCGAGTATGCGGATCTGGAAGAAATCTGGAACACCGAGAAGGCCGCGCTGCAAGGCACGCAGCGGATAAAAGAGCAGCTTGAAGACGCGCGCAAGCAGATTGAAGCGGCTCGCCGCAAAGGCGATCTGGCCAAAATGTCGGAGTTGCAGTACGGGCTGATACCGCAGCTCGAACGCCAGCTCGACATGGCCAGCCAGGCCGAAATGATGGACATGAAACTGCTGCACAACCGGGTTACCGAAGAGTCGATAGCCAAGGTGGTATCCCGCTGGACCGGCATTCCCGTGGAGAAAATGCTGGAAGGCGAGCGCGACAAGCTGGTGCGCATGGAAGAAGCTCTGCATGCCAAGGTCATCGGCCAACATGAGGCGGTGGTGTCAGTGGCTAACGCGGTCCGTCGGTCCCGGTCAGGGCTGTCCGACCCCAACCGGCCCAACGGGTCTTTCCTGTTTCTCGGTCCTACCGGGGTGGGCAAGACCGAACTGTGCAAGGCGCTGGCAGAGTTCCTCTTCGATACCCAGGAGTCGATGGTTCGTATCGACATGTCCGAGTTCATGGAGAAGCATTCGGTGGCCCGCCTGGTCGGGGCGCCTCCGGGCTATGTCGGCTATGAAGAAGGTGGGCAGTTGACCGAATTGGTGCGGCGGCGTCCCTACAGCGTCATTCTTCTCGATGAGGTGGAGAAGGCGCACTCGGACGTGTTCAACATTTTGCTGCAGGTACTTGATGATGGCCGGCTGACGGATGGCCAGGGCCGGACGGTGGACTTCCGCAATACCGTGATCGTCATGACGTCCAACCTGGGCAGTGACCACATTCAGCGGCTGTCGGGTGAAGAAAACTACGACCAGATGAAAACGGCCGTGATCGATGTGGTGGGTCAGCACTTCCGGCCTGAATTCATCAACCGAATTGACGAAATTGTCGTCTTCCACCCGCTGCAGGCCGCCGAGATCCGCGGTATTGCGGACATCCAGCTCAACCTGCTGCGCCAGAGGCTGGGTGATCAGGAGTTGGGGCTGGTGGTCAGTGACAATGCTCTGGAGTTGCTGTGCGAGGCCGGGTATGACCCGGTCTACGGTGCACGGCCGTTGAAGCGCACCATTCAGCGCGAAATGGAAAACCCGCTGGCCACGGCGCTGCTGAAAGGCGAGTACAAGGCCGGGGATACTGTCCACGTGGATGAACAGGATGGGAAGCTGATTTTTTCAAACTGAGCGTGCATAACAGCCTTTTTTAGTCTATGGTTTACCAAAATGTAGACATTTAATCGAGTCGTTTAATGGAGTGATCCGTTGAATGCGCTCAGCACCAGCCAAAGACAGCGAGGCCGTTATGAGCCAGTTCCAGTGGGGTGACCCCCTGTTGCTTGAACAGCAACTGACCGATGAAGAACGCATGATCCGTGACTCTGCGCAATCCTACTGCCAGGAGCAGTTGCAGCCCAGAGTCATGGTGGCGGCGCGTGAAGAGCACTTTGACCGCGCCATCATGACTGAAATGGGTGACCTCGGCCTGCTCGGGCCGACGGTTGCCGAGCAGTATGGCGGCGCTGGCATTGGCCATGTCGCCTACGGACTGATTGCGCGCGAAGTCGAGCGGGTCGATTCCGGCTACCGCTCGGCGATGAGCGTGCAGTCCTCCCTGGTCATGTACCCGATTGAGGCCTACGGCACAGAGGAGCAGAAACAGAAATATCTACCCCGTCTGGCCACTGGGGAACTGATCGGCTGTTTCGGCCTGACCGAGCCCAATCACGGCTCTGATCCTGGCTCCATGGAGACCCGCGCCAAGAAAGTCGATGGCGGTTACAAGCTGACTGGCGCCAAGACCTGGATTACCAACAGTCCGATTGCCGATCTGGCCGTGGTCTGGGCCAAATCGGAAGCCCATGACGGCAAGATCAAGGGCTTTATCGTCGAACGTGACACCAAAGGGTTCAGCACCCCGCAGATCAAGGGCAAGCTGTCCCTGCGCGCCTCTATCACCGGCGAAATCGTGCTGGACGAGGCATTCGTGCCGGAAGACAATTTGCTCCCGGAAGCGTCTGGCCTGGCCGGTCCCTTCGGCTGCCTGAACAAGGCGCGCTATGGCATTGCCTGGGGCACCATGGGGGCGGCCGAGTTCTGCTGGCACGCCGCCCGGCAATACACGCTGGATCGCAAGCAGTTTGGTCGCCCACTGGCCGCCACTCAGCTGGTGCAGCTCAAACTGGCTAACATGCAGACCGAGATCACTCTGGGCCTGCAGGCAGCGCTGCAGGTGGGCCGGCAGATGGACAGTGGCAACTGGGCACCGGAAATGGTCTCCCTGATCAAGCGCAACAACTGTGGCAAGGCTCTGGATATCGCCCGTGTCGCCCGTGACATGCACGGTGGCAACGGGATTTCGGAAGAGTATGGTGTGATGCGCCATATGGTGAATCTGGAAACGGTGAACACCTATGAAGGCACGCATGACATTCACGCACTGATCCTGGGCCGTGCGCAGACCGGTCTGCAGGCCTTCGGGTAAGCCTTGTGAACACTCGGCCGCTGAATGGATTGCGCGTACTGGACCTGTCGCGCATTCTGGCCGGCCCCTGGGCAACCCAGTGGCTGGCCGATATGGGCGCGGAGGTGATCAAGGTGGAGCGCCCCGGGCGAGGTGATGACACGCGTGGCTGGGGGCCGCCCTGGCATGAGGCCAGTGGTGAGGCGGCCTACTTTCTGTCGGCCAACCGGGGCAAACAGTCCGTGGCCATTGATATAACCGCACCGGAAGGCCAGCAACTGGTGCGAGAACTGGTGCAGCAGTGCGATGTACTGGTGGAAAACTTCAAGCAGGGCGGTCTGAAAAAGTACGGACTGGATTACGACAGCCTGCAGCAGATAAAACCCGATCTGATCTACTGCTCCATCACCGGTTTTGGTCAGACCGGCCCCTACGCGCATCGCGCCGGCTATGACTTTCTGGTGCAGGGCATGGGCGGGCTGATGAGTCTGACCGGCCAGCCGGACAATGAACCCGGTGGCGGTCCGGTCAAGGTGGGCGTGGCGCTGACCGATATCTTTGCCGGCATGTATGCGGCCAATGCCGTGCTGGCAGCCGTGGTACAGAGAGACCGCACCGGAGAGGGCAGTTGGATCGACATCAGTCTGCTCGATGTGCAGGTGGCGGTGCTGGCCAACCAGGCACAGAACTATCTGACGTCGGGTGATGTACCGCAGCGCATGGGCAATGCGCATCCCAATATCGTGCCCTATCAGGCCTTCGCCACGCAGGACGGGCACATGATTCTCACCGTCGGCAATGATGATCAGTTTCGGCGCCTTTGCGAAGCCCTGAGTGAGCCTGAACTGGCGCAGGATGAGCGGTTTGTAACCAACGCCAGCCGGGTGGCTCATCGCCGTGAACTGATTCCGCTGCTGGAGCCGCTGTTTCTGCAGGCATCCACGGATCACTGGGTGCAGTTGCTGGAAGGCGCAGGTGTGCCCTGCGGCCCGATCAATACAATTGATCGGGTGTTTGCCGACCCGCAGGTCGAGCACCGGGAACTGCTGATCGAGCGCCACAGAGCACCGGCTGATCCGTCAGCGTACGGAGACGGGCACGGCGTCAGGATGGTCGGAAATCCGGTTAAGCTGAATGGTCAGGCGATGAACGCCGAAACCGCCCCACCTATGCTGGGTGCGGACACGACGACGGTATTGCAGCAGTTGCTCGACAAGTCGGAGCAGGAGTTGAGCAGCCTGCGTGCAGCAGGCATCATTTGACCGACTGGGGCACCAGCTGCCGCCAGAGCTCAGCCTGCAGACGCAGCTGCAACCCGGCGGCTTCGATATCGGACTGTTGAGCCTGCCAGGCGTCGGCCTGGGCCCACCAGGCGGCGTCGAACTCTGTCCAGAAGGCCTCTGCAGCCTTCGGGAAACGCCACCCTTCACTGATCACCAGTCGATACATGTGCATCGGCTCGGGGCTCCACCAGTGCTGACACAGATGGTGCCAGACGTCGGTCAGTGACCAGTCGCTGGCCAGAGGTTGTACCCGGCCCTGCAGCCAGTGCGCCATGACGGCGCCAATCAGAATCGTCTTGTCCGGAAAATGCTTGTAGACCGTCGGCTTGGAGACGCCGCAGGTGGTCACCACCAGATCGATGGACGTGCCCTTGAAGCCCTGCTCCAGAAACAGCCCTGTTGCCTGTTCGATGATGTGATCCTTCTTCGACGCCCGTGCCATACCGCTCACTTCCAGACTTTACCAAGGGTAAAGTATGCCCGTATAACAACGCGGGGGCCAGCCAGTGGTTGACTTTCCGCCGTGTGCAGCGACAATAGCCCTTATCGACGACTGTATTGGTCGTTGGTGACTGTGCAAGTTTCGACTGCTTCGGCCTCATGGCAAGCGTCCACAGTCAGCATGAGCGGGTCATACCGATGTTCTGGACGTTACCCAAAAGGTAGCGTTCGGTGAGCATGATGATCAGCCCACTGGCTGCAGACAGGTGTCCTGGTCGAGGGGCGACTCTTGGTCCGGTGAGTTTTTTTGTTACCGCAAAAATGCTGGCACAGGATAGTCCGCAGCGCTCTGCGTCCTGCCTTATCCTTTCCTGACCACTGTCGTCTGTGTGCTTTCAGCGCACGCCCTGCGTAATGCTTGTCAGTCTCCCCTTTTTTTGGCGCAGCAATGGCCCGACCATGCGCCTGGCAGAGTGAGACACGGACATGACCGAGCTGAAAGAGAAACCCGAAAGCAAGACCAAGCCACCCATGCTGTCCGGCGGGCAGATGCTGATGCGTGCCCTGAAAGATGAAGGGGTTGAATACGTTTACGGCTATCCCGGTGGTGCGGTGCTCCATATTTATGACGCGCTGCACAATCAGGAGGATGTAAAACACATTCTGGTGCGGCACGAACAGGCGGCCACCCACATGGCAGACGCCTATGCCCGAGCCAGTGGCAAGCCCGGTGTGGTGCTGGTCACCAGCGGCCCTGGCGCGACCAACGCGGTTACCGGACTGGCGACAGCCTACATGGACTCGATCCCCATGGTGGTGATCACCGGCCAGGTCATGAGCCATCTGATTGGTGACGATGCGTTCCAGGAAACCGACATGATGGGGATCTCCCGTCCGGTCGTGAAGCACAACATGTCCGTGCGCAACCCGGCCGATATCCCGGCCATGGTCAAGAAAGCCTTCTACATCGCCAGCAGCGGCCGCCCGGGACCTGTGGTACTGGATATCCCCAAGGATATGACAATGCCGAACGAGCGGTTTCCCTACGTCTATCCGAAAGAAGTCCGGATGCGCTCCTACAATCCGGTCAGCAAGGGGCATGCCGGCCAGATCCGCAAGGCGGTCAATCTGCTGCTGCAGGCCAAGCGACCCATGATCTACAGTGGTGGCGGCGTCATTCTGGGTGAAGCATCCGATTTGCTGACGCAGCTCGGTAAAACGCTGGGCTATCCGGTGACCAATACCCTGATGGGACTGGGTGCGTTCCCCGGTGGCGACGATCAGTTTGTCGGCATGCTGGGCATGCATGGCAGCTATGAAGCCAACATGGCGATGCACAATGCCGATGTCATCATTGCCATCGGCGCGCGCTTTGATGACCGGGTAACGAACAATACGGGCAAGTTCTGTCCCAACGCCAAGATCATCCATATCGACATTGACCCCACATCGATATCCAAGACAGTGCGGGTGGATATTCCCATCGTCGGTCCAGTCAAATCGGTGCTTGCGGAAATGCTCAAGGCCATCGACGAGAGCAAACTGGAAGTCGATCGGGAAGCGCTGGGTATCTGGTGGTCGCAGATCAACGAATGGCGGGGTCGTCATGGCGGTCGTTACAAGACGGACGACAGCCAGATGATGAAGCCGCAGTTTGTCATCGAAGCCATGTGGCGCGCCACCGGTGGCGATGCCTTTGTGACCAGTGATGTTGGTCAGCACCAGATGTATGCGGCGCAATATTACCGGTTCAACAAGCCCAACCGCTGGATCAACTCCGGCGGGCTGGGCACCATGGGCTTCGGCCTGCCAGCCGCCATGGGCGTGGCGCTGAACTTCCCGGATGACGATGTGGTCTGCGTCACTGGAGAAGGCTCGATTCAGATGAACATTCAGGAATTGTCGACCTGCAAGCAGTACAACCTGCCGGTCAAGATTCTCAATCTGAACAACGGCTATCTGGGCATGGTCAAACAATGGCAGGACATGAATTATGAGTCCCGCTACTCGAACTCCTACATGGATTCACTGCCTGACTTTGTCCGTCTGGCCGAGGCCTATGGTCATGTCGGCATGCGCATCGAGAAACCTTCGGATCTGGAGCCGGCGCTGAAAGAGGCCTTTGCCATGAAAGACCGGCTGGTGTTCATGGATGTACTGGTCGACCCCAAAGAGCACGTTTACCCCATGCATGTGCCCGGTGGTGCCATGTGCGACATGTTCCTGAGCAAGACGGAGAGAACCTGATGACCACGCGGCGTATCATTTCGGTACTGATGGAAAATGAATCGGGCGCGCTGGCACGGGTAGTTGGGTTGTTCGCGCAGCGCGGCTACAACATCGACTCGCTGACGGTAGCCCCCACGGAGGATCCTACCCTGTCGCGCATGACGCTGGTCACTCAGGCCACCGATCAGGTGATCGAGCAGATCACCAAGCAGTTGCACAAGCTGATCGAGGTGGTCAAGTTGGTCGATCTGACCGAAGGCGTGCATGTGGAGCGCGAACTGTTGCTGGTCAAGGTGCGGGCAGCGGGCGCACAGCGTGAGGAAGTCAAAAGGACTGCCGATATTTTTCGCGGTCAGGTGATCGACGTCACGCCCAATACCTACACCATTCAGGTCGCCGGACACAGCGACAAGCTGGATGCTTTCCTGGATGCCCTGGCTCAGGCTTCGGTACTGGAAGTCGTGCGTTCCGGTGTGTCCGGGATATCCCGGGGCGAGAAGACGCTGAGCGTCTGAAGTTGTCCGTCAGGGGCGGTCCGATTGCGCGACTGCCCCTGACAGGCGACTACTGGATAAAATGTCAGGATAGGCACACAGGCAGAGCATCGACTATGCTTTAACTGCATTCCTCAATAGGACGTTGAGTGTGACACAGGAAAGTCCCGCTGAAGACATGGTTCCGCTGTTCGCTCGTCAGCCTATTTTTGATGCTGACCTGCGCATTGTGGGCTATGAATTGCTCTATCGAGGCCTGATAGGCGGCAATACTGCGGCGTTCAGCGACGGCTCCGGTGCTTCAGCCAGAGTGCTGATCAATGCCCTGACCGAAGTGGACCTGCTGGACATCGTTGCCGGCAAACGGGCCTTCGTCAATTTTACCCTCGACATGCTGTCGGCAGCGCCAGACTTCGCCAAGAAACATCTGGTCATTGAACTGCTGGAAGATATACCCATCACGCCTCATCTGCTCGACAAGTTGCAGGAGTTGAAGGCGCGGGGGTTCACTATCGCGGTAGATGACTATGGCCCGCGCAAGTACCCGGCAGACCTGTTGAACCTGATCGATATCGTCAAGGTGGATCTCATTCATCTGCCGTTGGCCGAGTTGCCTCGGGTAATCGACGAACTGGAGCCCTACAATGTTCAGTTGCTGGCCGAGAAGGTGGAGACCCTCGAGCAGTACGAGCAATGCCGTGAGCTGGGCTTTGAAATGTATCAGGGCTATTTCTTCAGCAAGCCGCAGATCGTCTCCGGAAGAGCCCTGGGCACAGACCGCGCCGTCGTGCTCGACCTGATCAGCACCCTCTATCAGCCTGAAGTCGATATCAAGGATGTGGTTCGCGTTCTGGAGCGCGACCCGTCGCTGTCGATCAAGCTGCTGCGCCTGGTGAACTCTGCGCTCTATCGTCGCCAGCGCAACATCAAGTCTTTGCAGCAGGCGATTGCTCTGCTGGGGTTGAACCGGTTGCGCAGCTGGATCACGCTGTTGCTGATGGACAATCACTCGGATCGGGGCAAGGCCTTGCAGGATGTCACCCTGTTCAATGCACATTTCTGCCAATATCTGGCGCAGGAAACCCGACCACCGATGGAGAATGCCGCCTTCACGGTCGGGCTTTTGAGTTGTCTGGATGCCTTTTTTGATCGCCCAATGAAGGAATTGCTCGACCACCTGCCACTGGATGCGCTGCTCAATACCGCCTTGCTGGAGAGCAGAGGTCGTCTCGGTGCCTGGTTACGCCTGGCCCGCTTTCTGGAGCGCAATCCGGTCGACAAGGTGTCAGACCGGGCCCTGCAACAGCTCGATATTACTCGCGATCAGCTGCGCCACCTGCAGCAACAGGCGCTGCTGGAGGCCCGTGAAGTACAGCGCGCTCTGGGCGCTGCCTGAAGGCACAAAAGAGGGCAGCCGCGCGAAAGGCGGGCTGCCCGGCAAGGGCGTCAGATTCCAACGCCCGAGAGGAAACGAACAGTCGTCAGGCGCCGACGATACGCTTCATGTCCGTCATGTAGCCGCGCAGTTCGGCACCGATCCATTCGATGTCGTGGTTGCGAATGGCTTCATTGACTTCAATCAGACGCAGGCTGTCGACCGAGTTGTCCTTGCTGTCCAGGCTCCGGCCGATGACATCGGCGCTGACTCTGGGCATGAACTCTTTCTGCAGCAGCGGCACGGCGACGTTGGCAAACAGATAGTTGCCATATTCCGCTGTGTCGGAAATCACCACATTCATCTCGTACAACCGCTTGCGCGCAATGGTGTTGGCAATCAGCGGCAGCTCGTGCAGTGATTCGTAATAGGCAGACTCTTCGATGATGCCGGAGACCACCATGGTCTCGAAGGCCAACTCGACGCCCGCCTTGACCATGGCGATCATCAGAATGCCGTGATCAAAGTATTCCTGCTCGCTCAGTTCACCCTTGTATTCAGGGGCATTCTCGAAAGCGGTCTGGCCGGTCTCTTCCCGCCAGCGCAGCAGATCCCGATCGTCATTGGCCCAGTCGGCCATCATGGTGCGCGAGAACTCGCCGCTGATGATGTCGTCCTGATGCTTCTGGAACAGGGGCGTCAGCAGCTCTTTCAGCTCTTCGGAGAGTTCGAAGGCACGAATCTTCGCAGGGTTGCTCAGCCGATCCATCATGTGGGTGATGCCGCCCAGCTTGAGCGCTTCGGTAACCACTTCCCAGCCGTATTGCACCAGCTTGCCGGCGTAGGCGGGGTCGATTCCTTCGGCAACCATTTTTTCGTAGCAGAGAATGGAGCCGGCCTGCAGCATGCCGCACAGTATGGTCTGTTCGCCCATCAGGTCGGATTTGACCTCGGCAACAAAAGAGCTCTCCAGTACACCGGCACGGTGACCACCGGTGGCTGCGGCCCAGGCCTTGGCAATCTCGAGGCCGTCGCCGTTGGGGTCATTTTCCGGATGCACTGCGATCAGGGTGGGTACGCCAAAGCCACGCTTGTATTCTTCACGCACCTCGGTACCCGGGCACTTGGGTGCCACCATGACGACAGTGATGTCTGCACGGATTTTTTCGCCCACTTCGACAATATTGAAACCGTGGGAATAACCCAGTGCCGAGCCCTTTTTCATCAGTGGCATGATGGTTTCGACCACGTTGGAATGCTGCTTGTCCGGAGTCAGGTTGACCACCAGATCGGCTTCCGGGATCAGCTTTTCATAGGCATCCACGACAAAGCCGTTTTCGCTGGCGTTCTTCCAGGACTGGCGCTTCTCGTCAATGGCAGCCTGGCGCAGGGCATAGGACACGTCCAGGCCGGAGTCGCGCATGTTCAGGCCCTGGTTCAGACCCTGGGCACCACAGCCGACAATGACAATTTTCTTGCCTTTCAGGTAGTCAGACTCGTTTTCGAATTCGTCGCGATCCATAAAGCGGCAGCGACCCAACTGGTCGAGCTGCTGGCGCAGGTTCAGCGTATTGAAATAGTTTGCAGACATGATGTCCGGTCCTTCATAAACAGTGATTGGATTGGAAACCCGGCCATGGTAACGCCAGACCACTGTGTTACAAAATGAATTGTTTGAAATATTATGTTGCATAAAATGGAATACTGACCTTTCAGCCCACCTGTGGTTCACTCATGCCCGATGAATGCCGCCTGTCGCAAAGGTCTGAGGGCTGTGGCAATCTGCGTCAGGATAAGGTGTCGGATCAGGTTGGAGAGTCTGCATGCCCGTGGTGAATCGAGAAGGCGCCTACTGGTCGAGTTGGGGCCGCACGCTGGCTGGTACAGTTGTGCTGTGTGCCGTTATCGCGCTGCTGACGCGAGCGTTGAATGATCATGGGTATCTGGAGAACCTCTGGGTGTCGCAGGGGTATGGGATCAGTATTGTGCTGAGTATCATGCTGATCACCACACTGCGCCCCGATTGGCCGGATCTGGTCGCCAACCTGCTTGGGCTCGTCAGTGGCGTTGTGCTTGGCATGCTGAACCTGATGCTGATGTTGTACTTCACGGGTGGCCTGTCTGAATTCGTCATGCAGCCTGATGCGGTATTGTCGAATATCGGTATCGGGCTTTTCTTTGGCTGTATCGGTGTGCTTTTCTTCTATGCCTTGTACAGACTGCAACTGCTGCGTACCGAGGTCAGCGAGCAGCGGCGGCTGCAGGCAGAGCGCGAGCAGGCCCTGACCCTCAGTCGGCTCAAGGTGTTGCAGAGTCAGATGGAGCCGCATTTTCTGTTCAATACGCTGGCCAATGTACAGGCAATGATCACCGCGGAGCCCGAGAAAGCGAAGGCGATGATCCAGGCGCTGACCACCATGCTGCGCGCCAATCTGAGCCGCGTCAGGTCGGATACGACCACGCTGGGTGATGAGCTGACCATTGCACGCAGCTATCTTGAAATACAATCCATCCGCATGGGTGATCGACTGAGTTATGGCTTTGACGTGCCGGAGTCCATGACTTCACTGCCATTGCCGCCACTGCTGTTGCAGCCGCTGGTGGAAAACGCGGTGCGCCATGGGATCGAGCCCAAGCGTGAAGGCGGACACATTCAGGTGCGGGCAGCGTATCTGGGTGCGCAGGATAACCGCTGGCACTTGGAAGTGATCGATTCGGGCCTGGGCCTGGACGCTCTGGCCCAGACTCAGGGTGAAGGTGTGGGTCTGAGCAACCTGAAGCTGCGTCTGCAGAGTCTGTACGGCGATGCTGCCGATTTGAGCATGCGCACTGCTGATCAAGGTGGGCTTCATCTGACCCTGTTGCTGCCACAGCAATTGACTGACCCTGTTGCGGGAGAGCCAGAATCCAATGAGTGAACTTAGAGTGCTGATTGCTGATGACGAACCCATGCTGCGTTTCCATCTGCAGCAGATGCTGGAAGACTTGTGGCCGGAAATCGACAAGGTACTGACTGCCGCCAATGGTGAAGAAGCCCTGGAAATGGCCCGGTCCATCCGACCTCAGGCGATTTTTCTCGACATCAGAATGCCGGGGCTGTCCGGGATCGAGGTGGCGGAGCGGCTGCAGCAAGAAGGTCTGACCAGGGCCAGTCATGTCGTTTTTCTCACCGCCTATGATGACTATGCGGTGCAGGCCTTCGAGCGCGAAGCAGTTGACTATGTTCTGAAGCCGGTCGATGACCAGCGTCTGCTGCAGTCCATTACGCGACTGCAGGAGCGGCTGCGGGCACCGGAGCCGGTGCTGGCGGACCTCAGCGATCTCAAGCGCTGGGTCGGCAGGGAGCGCGGTGACTGGCTGAAGTGGATCAATGCCCAGCAGGGCGAGGACATCCATGTAATCGCGGTCGAGTCCGTACTGCTGTTCCGGGCGGAGTACAAATACACGACTGTGGTGACACCCGACGGTGAGTACCTGATCCGCAAGTCGCTGAAACAGCTGGAGGAAGAGCTGGATCCGGATGCGTTCTGGCGGGTGCACCGCAGTGCCATTGTGCGGGTGCCGGCCATCGAGCGGGTGCGGCGCGATCTGTCGGGCGGCCTGAAGATCCACATCAGGGGGCTGAAAAAACCGCAGCCGGTCAGCCGCCGCTTTGCCGATCGCTTTCGGCAGATGTAGGTTTATACCGACCATAAAAAAGGGCGCCCTCGGGCGCCCTTGTCATGTTGCCGCATTATCAGATCGTCAGCACTGCGGTGGCGATCGAGAAGTAGATCAGAATACCGCAGATATCGGCGATAGACGTGATCAGCGGCGCACTGGCCGTGGCAGGATCGAATTTCAGCCGGTCGAGCACGAACGGCAGTACCATGCCGACCATGCTGCCGAAAGTCACCACACAGACCATCGCCATCGCGACCACCAGACCCACTTCAGGGCCACCGCGCCAGATGCCCAGCCCCCAGACCGCGAGGCCCATGGTAATACCCAGCGCTATGGCCACGCCCAGTTCCTTGCCCCAGAGGCGCAGCCAGTCTTTCGATCTGACGTCACCGGTTGCCAGAGCACGTACCATCAGTGTGGCGGATTGCGAACCGGCATTGCCGCCCGAGTCCACAATCAGCGGCAGGAAGAAAACCAGCGCAATCACCGCCTCGATGGTCTCTTCGAAATAGGCAATGCCCGCACCGCCGAAGATGTTCATGAAGACCAGCAACACCAGCCAGCCGACCCGCTTGCGATACAGCAGAGACGGGCGCGCATCGCGCAGGCTGAGGTTGAGTGAGCCGGTACCCCCCATCTTGTGAAAGTCTTCTGTGGTTTCTTCCTCGATTACGTCCATTACGTCATCGACTGTGACCACCCCGAGCAGAATGCCTTCCTTGCTCAACACCGGCAGCGCATTGATGTCGTAGTGCTGGATCTGATGCACCGCTTCTTCCCGGTCATCACTCGCCTGCACACTGACCAGCGGGCTCGAAATCATGGTTTCCACCCGGGTGTCAGGGTCCGACAGCACCATGCGCTTGATGCCCGCAGTGCCCAGCAGGTGTCCCTGTTCATCGGTAATGTACAGGGTGTTGATGGTTTCTTCGGCACTGTCCTGACTGCGCACATGCTTGAGTACATCGCGCACTGTCCAGTCGGGCCTTATGGTGACAAACTCGGTGTTCATCAGACGCCCGGCACTCTGCTCGGGGTAGCCCAGAATCTTCAGCGCCGCCTTGACCTCTTTCGAAGTCAGCAGCTTGAGCAGCGGCTCCGATTGCTCCGGCTTCAGTGTTTCGAGCAGCCTTGTCAGGTCATCCGAAGACAGGCTCTGCAGCAGCTTGCGACTTATGGCGTTGCTCATTGCCGCCAAAGCTGCGTACTGGTTTTCCACCTTGAGGTAGGAGAAAACCTCAAGCTGGCGCTCTTCTGCCAGCAGCTTGAGAATTCGCACTGCGGTGTCATTGTCCTGGTCATCCAGAACCGTGGCGATGTCCTGCACATGCATTTCATCGAGTTGTGCAGGTACTTCTTCCCAAAGGTCCTGAGCAATCAGATCCTTCAGTACATGCTGTACGGGTGTGTTGTCGTGTTCGGTATTGCTCATGTCGATATTCCTTGTGCATTCCGGCGCCCTCTGGTGCTCAGAGTCGCCATTATGATTCAGGAAAGGGCCGAGTCGTTATCGCCCTGCACCTGACAGCTACTCTGGTCGGTGCAGGACAAAGGATCACGTTTTGCAGGCACAAAGAGCTGAAAAGCGCTTTGGCTCGATACGGTGCCCTGATGAGAGTCGGCTCACTTTCCGCAGATGCAGTCGGCGGAAGTGAGTCGTTAAAGCGGAAGACGCTGAGCGTCGTGGAGGAACTGCTTTATCGGTCAACCTGCCGCGCGGACTGCTGTTGGTTGTCTGGCGAATTGTCGCCTGCAACTGCTGGAGTCCAATGGAGGTGTCCTATTCTGCTGATAACGCGGCGCAGTATAGCCGCTGGGCTAGAGAGGTCAATGCGAGTTGTTCTCAATTGATTGATTCCGTGAGCTCATAAGTCCTCGCAGGCTGGCGGTCAGCGTAGCCAGTTGGCGAGCTTCAACAGCAGCAATTCCGGCCGCGACAGGTCCGCCCGCTCCGTCAATACACGGGTCAGCACATCCGGCCGATCGGTGATGATGCCGTCCACCCCCATATCGATAAAACGGCCCATATCGGTTTCGTCATTGACCGTCCAGACATGCAGTTCATGGCCATTGCGGCGAGCTCTGGTCACCGTGCTGCGGTTGACCAGCGCCGCTCGTTTGCCCACTGCGTGCAGAGAACTGTAGTCCGGACGACCGACGACTGAATGCACAAACACGGCGCGCCGCAAGTCCGGCTGGCGGTCCTGAACCCTTTGCAGCAGTGCCTTGTCCAGTGCCGCCAGAATGGTGTCGTCCAGCATGTCTTCGGCGGCCAGCAGGGCCAGGGTATCTGCGGTCAGATCGGGTGATTGCGGGCCGGGTTTGATTTCCAGGTAAAGACCGGCGCGGCCGCGCACGGCGTCTATTACTTCCTCCAGAGTAGGCACTCGCTCGCCGGCAAAGTCGGTGCTGTGCCAGCGTCCCACATCAACCGATTGCACCTGCTCCAGCGTCAGGTTCCACACCGGTGTGCCCGGGCCGCCAAGGCGCCGCAGGTCCCGGTCGTGCAGCAGCACCAGCGCACCGTCAGCCGTTTGCCGGACATCGACTTCGACATAGTCGGCCCCTTCGGCGATAGCCAGCTCGATGGCACTCAGGGTGTTTTCCGGTGCATTGATGGAGCTGCCGCGATGGGCGATGACCAGCACATCCTCTTCCTGGCTCAGGAAGTCGTTGATCAGCAGGCCTGCCTGGCCGAGAACAAACAGCAGAATCAGTGCTTCGGCGCCCCAGCTCAGCCAGCCGGTCAGTTTTCCGGCAGGTTGTGGCGATGTTGTTTTGCGGATGCCAACGGCGCGCAGATAGAGCTGGCGGATCAGCAGGCTGTTCCAGGAGACGGCAAGAAATGTCAGCAGTGTGCCGAGCAGCAGGTAACTGACGATGACGAGCAGCATGACCGTGACCACCAGGGCCATCTGTGCCGGAATCCAGTTCAGAGCCAGGGCTGCTCCGTCGCGAAACAGCACTGTGAACCCGAGTGGGAGCAGCAGCGTCAGCAGGGCGCTGGCCAGCAACAGCAATGCGATACCGGAGCGATAGCCGCGTGTCAGGGCCTGGCTGCGGCGCAATGCCGTCCAGGGTGACAGCTGTTCGAACAGCAGGGATGGCAGGGCGAGAACCCAGCGCAGGTAGAGTGCACCGTTGCCGAGAATCATGCCGCACAGCAGAACACCCGCGCCACCGGCAAACAGCCACATGGCAGTCGGCCATTCGTTGACCAGATAATAGGGGTCATAGCCACTGAGCAGAAACCAGCCCAGCCCGCCAATCAGCAGCATAAAGGGCAAGGCCGCGATCAGGTGGGACGCGACCTGCAGCAGGGCGAGCACCAGGATACGCGGCAGGTGGCGCAGCACCTGCACCAGGGCCGACATGGCGGCGTGGTAACGATGATGCCCATGAACTTCAACGGTCAGCAGTATACCGGCCGTCTGCACGAACATAAGCGTCAGCGCCAGGCTGCCTGCCCCCAGCGCCAGAAGCCAGCCACGGGGCGTGAAAGCGAGCAGCAGAAGGTCTTCGTTGCTGATGACCGGCTGGCCGGTCACCGCAATCAGCTGGTTGGCCAGAACCGTCGTCAGGGGTATGAAAGCGGCCACCCCAAGGCCAGCGAAAAAGAGGTGCAACACCAGCAGTGAGCGCCACCGGGCGCGCAGGCAGCCCAGTACTGCCGTCATCAGCCGGGGGTGGTATACCATTCATGCACTCCTTGACGCACAACCATCCGAGTTTTCCATGTTAGCCTGTCGTGAACCACACGTCGATTTCCCGTCCGGGTGTTCACTGTCGCTTCCAGACCTGCTGCTGTCGCACAATGAACCATCGTGCACTCGGTGGCGCTTTAAGCTACGTTTAACAGGCTCCCCTCAGTGTGGGCGGGCTGATCGTTCTCAAGACAGTACCGGATATGCGGACACCATGAACAACACCAGCAGACAGGTATCACCAGAGAGTCCGGATATGAATCGGGCGGCACTGGAAAGCGTAATACAAGGCAGCGTCGACAGGCATCGCGGCAAGCCCGGCCCGCTGCTGGTGATCCTGCACGACCTGCAGGCCCAGTGGGGATACGTTCCGGACGAGGCCGTGCCGCTGCTCGCCGAAGCACTGACGCTGACCCGCGCGGAAATTCACGGCGTGATCAGCTTTTATCACGATTTTCGCACCACACCCGGTGGACGTCATCAGGTGCAGGTCTGCCGTGCCGAGGCCTGCCAGGCGCAGGGTGGCCGGCAACTGGAGGCGGCCGTGCGTGAGCACCTCGGTATCGACTGGCACGACACGTCGGCCGATGGCATGGTGACTCTGGAGCCTGTTTACTGCCTGGGTAATTGTGCCACCGGCCCGGCGGTGCGCATTGATGATGCCATTCTTGGACGCGTCACACCGGACCGCATGCGCACCCTGCTGGATGACCTGCAGCGCGAACCGGTCAATATCAGCGGCCTCATGACGGAGGCGCCTCATGGCTGAAGTAAGAACGATTTATGTTCCCAATGACACCACGGCCCAGTCACTGGGTGCCGAAGATGTGGCGCGTCAGATTGGCCGGGCGCTCGGCGAGCAACAGGCGGATATCAGACTGGTGCGTAACGGCTCGCGCGGTGCCTGTTGGCTGGAGCCACTGGTCGAGGTGGAGACCGACAGCGGGCGTGTGGCCTACGGTCCGGTCAGTCCGGACGATGTTCCGGGTCTTTTGGCTGCCGGGCTGCTGGAAGCTCGGCCTGATCACGCCTTGTATCTGGGCCCGACCGACGAGATTCCCTGGTTGCAGAAGCAGCAGCGGGTGACATTCTCCCGCGCGGGCATTATCGACCCGGTGTCGCTGGATGATTATCAGGCGCATGGCGGCTTTGCCGGTCTGGAGAAGGCACTGGCCATGAGTCCTCGCCAACTGGTGGACGAAGTCACGGCGTCTGGCCTGCGTGGACGGGGCGGTGCGGCGTTCCCGGCGGGCATCAAGTGGAACACGGTGCTGGAGGCCTCGGCCGACAACCCTGGCAACCCACAGTCGGGGCGCAAATTCATCGTGTGCAATGCCGACGAGGGTGATTCCGGTACCTTTGCCGATCGGCTGGTCATGGAGGCCGACCCCTATCTGCTGATCGAAGGTATGATCATCGCCGGTCTGGCCGTGGGTGCCGAGTATGGTTTCATCTATCTGCGCTCGGAATATCCGATCGCCCTGCAGCGCCTGAACGAGGCGATTGAGCGGGCAGAGGCCGAATCCTGGCTGGGGTCGGACATTCGCGGCTCGGGCAAGCACTTCCATCTGGAAGTCCGCCTGGGCGCCGGCGCTTATATCTGCGGCGAGGAAACCTCGCTGCTCGACAGCCTGGAAGGCAAGCGCGGCATGGTGCGACCCAAGCCGCCGCTGCCGGCGCTCAAGGGCGCCTTCGGTCAGCCCACTGTGGTCAACAATGTGCTGACACTGGCGGCCGTGCCCTGGATCGTCGAGCACGGTGGCGCGGCCTATGCCGGTTATGGCCAGGGCCGCTCACTGGGCACCTTGCCGTTCCAGCTGGCGGGCAATATTCGCCGTGGCGGTCTGGTCGAGCTGGCGTTTGGCGCCACGCTGCGCGAGCTGGTCGAGGACTTTGGCGGCGGCACGCTGACCGGCCGGCCGATGAAAGCTATTCAGGCCGGCGGACCGCTGGGTGCTTACATGCCGGAATCCCAGTGGGACACGCCGCTGGATTACGAGGCCTTCACCGAAGCCGGCGCTGTGCTCGGTCATGGTGGCATAGTTGTCTTTGATGACACGGTGGACATGGCCCAGCAGGCGCGCTTTGCCATGGAGTTCTGCGTTGTGGAATCCTGTGGCAAGTGCACCCCCTGTCGTATCGGCTCGGTACGCGGGGTGGAGGTCATCGACCGAATTATCGACAATGTCAACAGAACGTCCAATCTGGCGCTGCTGGATGAGCTCTGTGATACGATGGAATACGGGTCTTTATGTGCCATGGGGGGCATGACGCCCAATCCGGTACGCAGTGCCGTCAGGCACTTTCCGGAGGCTTTCGAGCCCTCCAGCAATGCATCCGCAGGTGCCGCATGAGCGGCGCAGGGGGTACCACCATGATTCAGCAATTCGACCCCAAGACAGATCAGTACCAGGCCGGTGGCAACGGCATTGACTGGCAGAAGGACTACGGCACGCCGCTGGTAGAGTCCGATGTGTCGGTCACTCTGGCCATCGACGGTGTGCCGATCACGGTGCCCGAGGGCACCTCGGTACTGCGCGCCGCCGCTCTGGCGGGTATCAATATTCCCAAGCTGTGTGCCAGCGACAACCTCGAAGCCTTCGGCTCCTGTCGACTCTGCTCTGTGCAGATCGAGGGCCGCCGAGGCATGCCGGCCTCCTGTACCACACCGGTGGCCGAAGACATGGTGGTCACCACGCAGAATGCCGCCCTGGCCAAGCTGCGGCGCAATGTCATGGAACTCTATATATCCGACCACCCGCTGGACTGCCTGACCTGTCCGGCCAACGGCGACTGCGAACTGCAGGACATGGCCGGTGCGGTTGGTCTGCGTGAAGTCCGTTACGGTTTCAGTGGCGAAAACCATCTGGACGCGGAAAAGGACCACTCCAACCCCTATTTCAGCTTTGATCCGAGCAAGTGCATTGTGTGTTCGCGTTGTGTGCGCGCCTGTGAAGAAGTGCAGGGCACCTTTGCGCTGACCATTGACGGGCGGGGCTTCGATTCCAAGGTGTCCGCCGGACAGGACGAGCCCTTCATGGACTCCGAGTGCGTCTCCTGCGGGGCCTGTGTGCAGGCCTGCCCGACCTCGACATTGATGGAAAAGAGCATCATCGACGAGGGACAACCCGATCACAGCATCGTGACCACCTGTGCCTATTGCGGTGTGGGCTGCTCCTTTGAAGCCGAAATGAAGGGTGATCAACTGGTGCGCATGACCCCCTGGAAAGGCGGCGATGCCAACCATGGCCACAGCTGCGTCAAGGGACGCTTTGCCTTTGGCTATGCGACGCACAAGGATCGTCTGCGCGAGCCGATGATTCGCGACAGCATCGATCAGCCCTGGCGCCCGGTGGGCTGGGAAGAAGCCATTCAGTTCGCCGCCGATCGCATCAAGGCCATTCAGGCCAAGTATGGTCGCGAGAGTGTCGGCGGCATTACCTCTTCGCGCTGCACCAACGAAGAGACCTATCTGGTGCAGAAGCTGGTGCGTACTGCATTTGGCAACAACAACACCGATACCTGCGCCCGGGTCTGCCATTCACCTACTGGTTATGGCCTGAAGGCCACATTGGGCGAATCGGCCGGCACCCAGACGTTCGATTCGGTACTGAAGTCTGATGTGATCGTGGTGATCGGCGCCAACCCGACCGATGCCCACCCGGTGTTTGCCTCGCGGCTGCGCAAGCGATTGCGTGAGGGTGCGAGCCTGATTGTCGCCGATCCGCGCTATATCGACCTGCTGAAAACACCGCACATGGGTGAAGGCATTCATCTGCCTTTGCGCCCGGGTACCAATGTGGCGCTGATCAATGCACTGGGCCATGTAGTGGTCACTGAGGGCCTGGAGGATCAGGACTTTGTCAGCCGCCGCTGCGATCCGGAGGCCTACCAGCAGTGGCGCGACTTCATTGTGCAGGAGAAGAATTCACCCGAGCATGTGGCCGAGATCACCGGAGTGCCAGCCGAGAGCATTCGCCAAGCCGCCCGCCTGTATGGCAAGGCCGGCAACGGCGCCATCTATTACGGCCTCGGCGTCACCGAGCACAGCCAGGGTTCCACCATGGTCATCGGCATCGCCAATCTGGCTATGGCGACCGGCAATATCGGCCGTGAAGGCGTCGGCGTGAACCCGCTGCGCGGGCAGAACAATGTGCAGGGGTCCTGCGACATGGGGTCTTTCCCGCATGAGCTGCCCGGTTATCAGCATGTTGGCGTGCCCGAGATCAGACAGCGCTTTGCCGAGGTCTGGGGCGTCGAGATAGACCCCGAGCCGGGTCTGCGGATTCCCAACATGTTCGATGCCGCCATCGACGGCAGCTTCAAGGCGCTCTATGTGCAGGGCGAAGACATCGCCCAGTCGGACCCCAACACACAGCATGTCGAGCAGGCCCTGACCTCGCTGGAATGCCTGATCGTGCAGGATCTGTTCCTCAACGAAACCGCCAAGTTCGCTCATGTGCTGCTGCCGGGGGCTTCGTTCCTGGAAAAGAACGGTACCTTCACCAATGCAGAGCGCCGCATCAACCGGGTGCGCAAGGTCATGCCGCCGCTGGCAGGCAAGGAAGACTGGGAAGCGACTCAGGACCTGGCCAATGCCCTCGGGTATCCGATGAATTACAGCCATCCTTCCGAAATCATGGATGAAATCGCGCAGCTGGCGCCCACCTTCACCGGGGTCAGCTACGAGAAGCTCGAACGGCTGGGCAGCATTCAGTGGCCCTGCAACGAAGAGCACCCGGACGGCACTCCGACCATGCATGAGGAGACCTTCCCCATCGGACTTGGACGCTTCGGGTTGACCGAGTTCATCGAAACCGAAGAGCGGTCCAACCGGCGCTTCCCGCTGTTGCTGACCACGGGCCGGATTCTCAGCCAGTACAATGTCGGGGCGCAGACGCGGCGCACCGACAACCAGGTCTGGCATGACGAGGATGTGCTGGAGCTGCATCCGCATGATGCCGAAGAACGCGGCATCAGCAATGGTGACTGGGTGGGTATCACCAGTCGGTCCGGCAAGACTGTGCTGCGTGCCCGCATGACCGATCGTCTGCAGCCCGGCGTGGTGTATACCACCTTCCATCACCCGGGCAGCGGTGCCAATGTGATCACCACCGACAATTCGGACTGGGCGACCAACTGTCCCGAGTACAAGGTGACGGCCGTACAACTCGAGAAAGTATCGCAGCCGTCCGAATGGCAGCAGCGCTTTCAGACGTTCGGCAGGAAACAGCAGCAGTTCCTGGCGCAGGCCACTGATGATGCCTCTGCCTCCTGAGGGCGCCATGTCAGTGCAGCCTGTCGAGGAAGAGATGGCGGCCGGAACCATTCGGGTGCCGGCCAGCGAGCGGCGGCGACGTGACCAGGTCTGGCAGAGTGCGCAGGCTGGTGACCTGGTGGCCGAAGAATGCCCGGTCGCCTTGACCTACAATGGCATCAGCCATGCGGTCATGATGGCCACCCCCTGTGATCTGGAAGATCTGGGGCGAGGTTTCAGTCTCAGTGAGGGCATTATCGATTCGCTGCAGGATGTGTTTGATATCGCCGTAACCGGTGATACAGAGGCAGGCTTCACGGTTGATCTCCATATACACGGGGCACGCCTGGATCGTCTGAAGCGTCAGCATCGACACATGGCCGGGCCAACCGGGTGCGGCCTGTGTGGCAAGGACTCTCTGGCCGCCGTATTGCAGTCATTGCAGCCGCTGGCGGGTTCTGCACCTCCCGAGCCCGAGGTGGTAGAGCGGGCGCTGCTGGCGCTGCCCGAGCGCCAGCCGATTCAGCAGGAATCGGGTGCCTGCCACGCGGCAGCCTGGTGCAGCAGCACCGGTGATATTATGCTTAGCCGTGAGGATGTGGGCCGCCACAATGCACTGGACAAGCTGATAGGCGCGCTGGCGCGAGAACCCGTGGTACTGGCCGATGGGTTCGCTCTGGTTTCGAGCCGCGCCAGTTATGAGCTGGTTTACAAGGCAGTGCGTGCCGGCATGCCGTCACTTGTTGCCGTGTCCGGTGCAACGCATATGGCGGTCAAAAGTGCCCGCCAGAGCAGGCTCAATCTGATCGGTTTCGCCCGCCCTGCGCGCCAGGTTATCTACAGTTGAAGTGCTATCGGCCCGCAAGGCGGCTGTTGCCCCGTCAACGTCATAATAACGCGAAAGGAGTGCAGCCATGAGCGGCACAAGACTGGATCAACTGATCAAGATGATCAACCAGATCGCCATCAACAATCCCTGCAACGGAGACGTCGCGGCCTCGTCAGAGGTGGTTCTGGGGCATATCCGAAAATTCTGGGCACGTCCGATGAAAAAAGACATTGTCGCCCATCTGGAGCAGGGTGGTGAAGGGCTGGAGCCCGCCGCGCTCGAGGCCGTACGAACCCTGCAGGCTGAGCAGAACATGACCGCTTCCTGAGCGTCGCTTTTCTCCTGTCCGACTCCTCTGTAAGCTAGTGTCCCGGCTGAGCCGAAGGCTGTCGCAAATCAACCCCGCACTGTCGTCACCGAGCATATAGGTGTGTTCCCCGGGCATTACTATCGGTGACGCGACTGTGAAGAGGTGCAGCATGCAGAAATACTCCGGATTCGGGCTGCTCAAACACGCCCTGAGCCACCACGAAAACTGGCAGCGCGTGTGGCGAAATCCGAAGCCCAAGCCGCGCTATGACGTTATCATTGTTGGCGGTGGCGGGCATGGTCTGGCGACTGCCTACTATCTGGCCAGTGTCCACGGCATTACCAATGTGGCAGTGCTGGAAAAAGGCTATCTGGGCGGCGGCAATACAGGCCGCAATACCACCATTGTTCGCTCCAATTATCTTTGGGACGAGTCTGCCCATCTGTATGAGCATGCGCTCAAACTCTGGGAAGGTCTGTCGCAGGAACTGAATTACAACGTCATGTTCTCGCAGCGCGGTGTGCTCAATCTGGGGCATACCCTGCAGGACATGCGCGATATCCAGCGCCGGGTCAGCGCCAACCGCCTGAACGGTATCGACAGCGAGGTGCTGGATACGCAGCAGGTGCAGGAACTGGTGCCGGTGATGGACTGCTCGCCCAATGCGCGCTATCCGATTCTGGGCTCATCCTGGCAGCCGCGCGCCGGTGTGGCGCGCCATGATGCCGTGGCCTGGGGCTACGCCCGCGCCGCTGATGCGCTGGGCGTGGACATGCTGCAACAGTGTGAAGTCACCGATCTGCTGGTAGAAGATGGCACCGTGACCGGTGTCGAGACCCGCCAGCATGGCACCATCAAGGCGGGCAAGGTCGGCTGTGTGGTGGCCGGCAACTCGGGTGTGCTGGCGAAGATGGCCGGCTTTCGGTTGCCCATCGAATCTCACCCGTTGCAGGCGCTGGTTTCGGAGCCCATCAAGCCGGTACTGGATACCGTGGTTATGTCCAACCAAGTACATGGCTATATTTCCCAGTCCGACAAGGGCGACCTGGTCATCGGCGCCGGGATTGACGGCTACAACGGCTACGGTCAGCGCGGCTCCTACCCCACCATCGAACATACCGTGCAGGCCATTGTCGAGATGTTCCCGATCTTCAGCCGGGTGCGCATGAACCGGCAATGGGGCGGCATCGTGGATACCTGCCCGGACGCCTGTCCGATTATTTCAGCCACGCCGGTCGAGAATCTGTTCTTCAACTGCGGCTGGGGTACGGGAGGCTTCAAGGCTACGCCGGGTTCCGGCCATGTCTTTGCGGAAACGCTGGCGCGCGGTGAAGCCAGTGAGCTGGCAAAGCCGTTTTCCATGTTCCGTTTCCATGACGGCGCGCTGATTGACGAACATGGCGCAGCCGGGGTTGCGCACTAGGAGAGTCGTGAATGTTCTATATCTACTGTCCGTATTGCGAAGAATATCGCGAAGAAGAGGAATTTCATCCCAAGGGTGAAGCCCATATCGCGCGGCCGGAAGACCCGGACAACTGCACTGATGAAGAGTGGGGCGACTATCTGTTCTTCCGCAAGAATCCGCGCGGCGTCCATCATGAACTTTGGGTGCATGCGGCGGGCTGCCGGAAATTCTTCAATGTGACGCGTGATACCCAGAGTTACCGGATTTACGAGTCCTACAAGATTGGCGAGCAACCCTCGGTATCAGCATAAGGCGATATGAGCATGACGCAGATAAACCGTCTTCAGACCGGCGGTCGCATTGATCGCAGCAAGCCACTGGCTTTCCGCTTTGACGGCAAAAGCTATCAGGGGTATCAGGGCGATACGCTGGCTTCGGCCCTGCTGGCCAATGGTGTCGACGTGGTCGGGCGGAGCTTCAAGTACAGCCGGCCGCGCGGGATCATGGCGGCCGGTGCTGATGAGCCCAATGCGGTGCTGCAACTGGGCGCCACCGAAGCGACCCAGATACCCAATGTACGGGCGACGCAGCAGGCTGTCTATGACGGCCTGGAGGCGCAGCCGACCAATGGCTGGCCGAACGTCAACCTTGATGCCATGGGCTTTGTCGGACGCTGGTTCGGGCGCTTCATGCCTCCCGGTTTCTACTACAAGACTTTCATGTACCCACAGTCGCTGTGGATGTTTTACGAGAAGCATATCCGGCGTGCTGCCGGGCTGGGCCGCTCGCCGCGCGCGCCGGATGCCGACCAGTATGATCACATCAATCAGCATGCCGACGTGCTGGTGGTGGGGGCCGGTCCTGCCGGTCTGGGCGCGGCCCTGGCGGCAGCCAGAACCGGAGCCCGGGTCATTCTGGCCGACGAGCAGGAAGAGCTGGGTGGCTCGCTGCTCGACAGTGCCGCCCAGATCGACGGCGAGGCAGCCTCGGTATGGGTCACTCGGGTGCTCAATGAGCTGGCAGACTGCGAAAATGTCCAGTTGCTGCCGCGCTCGACGGTCAATGGATACCATGACCACAATTTTCTCACCATACACGAACGTCGTGCCGACCACCTAGGTGATCGAGCGCCCGACGGCATGACCCGCCAGCGCCTGCACAGGTTGCGGGCGCGCTGGGTGGTGCTGGCAACAGGCGCACACGAGCGGCCTCTGGTATATGGCAACAATGATGTGCCGGGCTGTTTCGTCGCCGCGGCCCTGTCGACCTACCTGCGCCGCTATGCGGTTGCCCCGGGGCACAGCCTGGTGGTTTCAACGGCCAATGATTACGGCTATCGGGCCGCCTTCGACTGGCAGGATGCCGGCCATGAGGTGGTCGCGCTGGTCGACAGCCGGGCCAACCCGCAGGGCGCCTGGCAGGACGAGGCGCGCAAGCGCGGTCTGCGCCTGATCACGGGCGCCGCAGTGACCGACGTGCGTGGCAGCAAGCGGGTCAAGGCAGCGGCCATCGTGCCGCTGAATGAAGACGGCACCCAGGCGACCGGCAGCCTGCAGTGGCTGACCTGTGACACGGTGGCCACCTCGGGCGGCTGGAGCCCGGCTGTGCATCTGTCCTGCCATACCGGCGCGCGCCCGCAATGGCGTGACGACATCATCGGTTTTGTGCCCGGTAAATCGCGTGAACAGATGCTGACCGCCGGCGCAGTGGCCGGCAGCTACAGCCTGACGGACTGCCTGAAAGAGGGCGTTGCGGCCGGCCTGAAAGCCGCCACCGACGCCGGGTTCTCCGGTGCTGACGTGCCTGTACCGACAGTGTCGGAGCTGGCAGAGACCGCCCCCATGGCACTGTTTGCCGTGCCGCACCCGAAGCCCAGCAGTCGTGCCCCCAAGCAGTTTGTCGACTACCAGAACGATGTGACGGCGGCCGGTATCGAACTGGCGACCCGCGAGGGCTTCGAATCGATAGAGCATGTGAAGCGCTACACCGCCATGGGCTTTGGTACCGATCAGGGCAAACTGGGCAATATCAATGGTATGGCGATCGCTGCCCGGTCACTGGGGCAGACCATTCCCGAAACAGGTACGACCGTTTTCCGACCCAACTATACACCGGTTACCTTCGGGGCCATTGCCGGTCGTCACTGTCGGGATCTGTTCGAGCCGAAGCGCTTTACCGCCATGCAGCCCTGGCATGAGCAGCACGGCGCCGAATTCGAGAATGTCGGCCAGTGGAAACGTCCCTGGTACTATCCGAAACCGGGCGAAAGCATGCAGGAAGCCCTCAATCGGGAATGCCTGGCGACCCGCGAAAGCGTCGGCATTCTGGATGCGTCCACTCTGGGCAAGATTGATATCCAGGGCAAGGATGCACGGGAATTTATCGGCCGCATCTACAGCAATGCCTGGGCCAAGCTGGCGCCGGGCAAGTGCCGCTACGGTCTGATGTGTGGTGAAGACGGCATGGTGTTCGATGACGGGGTGACATCTTGCCTGGGTGAGAACCACTTTCTGATGACCACCACCACCGGCGGTGCTGCCGGGGTGCTGGAGTGGCTGGAACTCTATCATCAAACCGAATGGCCGGAACTCGAGGTCTATTTCAACTCAGTAACCGACCACTGGGCGACCATGGGCGTGGCTGGCCCCAACAGCCGCAAGTTGCTGGCAGAACTGATCGAGGACATTGATCTGGACGGCGAGGCCTTCCGCTTCATGGACTGGCGACAGGGCACCATCTGCGGCGTGCCCTGCCGGGTATTCCGGATCTCGTTCACCGGCGAACTGCAGTATGAAATCAATGTGCCGGCACACTATGGGTTGTACATCTGGGAGCGTCTGTTCGAGCACGGCGAGAAGTACAATCTGACCCCGTACGGCACGGAAACCATGCATATCCTGCGTGCCGAGAAAGGCTTCATCATTGCCGGTCAGGATACCGACGGCTCCGTGCACCCCTATGATCTGGGCATGGGCTGGGCCGTGGGGGAGAACAAGCCGTTCAGCTTTATCGGGCGTCGCGGCATGAAGCGCGAAGACTGCGTGCGACCCAACCGCAAGCAGTTTGTCGGGTTGAAGACGAAAGACCCGAACATTGTGCTGCCCGAGGGGGTGCATGCGGTCGCCGACCCCAATCAACCCAAGCCCATGGCCATGCTGGGGCATGTGACCTCCAGCTATTACAGTGCCTTCCTGGGGCGCAGCATTGCGCTGGGTTTCATCAAGGGCGGCCATGAGCGCATGGGCGATACGGTTTATTATCCACTGGAGGATGGCCGCGTGGTTGAAGCGGAAATCTGCAGCACCATCTTCCTGGACCCGAAAGGAGAGCGCCAGAATGTCTGAAGTGCAGCATAGCGTAGCGGTCATCGATCAGATTCCGCAGCAGGGCGAGCCGCTCACACCCCGGACGCCCCTGCACCATACTGCCCGCACGGGTGGTGATGGCCAGGTGCACTATCGGGAGCATGATCTGACCGGACTGCTTATATTGCGCGGCAATGCTGCCGACAAGGCGTTTGCCGACGCCGTGAAGGCGACTTTCGGGTGCTCGCTGCCAAAGACGTTGAGTTTTGTCACCGCGAAGGACGTCAGCCTGCTGTGGCTGTCACCTGACGAGTGGTGGGTGCTGTGTCCGCCGGATCAGACCTATGCTCTGGAGGTGCAGCTGCGCGAGTGCTACAGCGGGCATTTTGCCCTGGCCAACAATACCGGCGGTATGACCCGGATTCAGTTGTCTGGCCCGCAGGCCGTGCAGGTGCTGAAGAAGTCGATACCCTATGATGTCCACGACGATCATTTCCCGGTGGGCAAGGTGGTGGCCACTGTGTTCGGCAAGACGCAGGCGGTGGTGCGACGCCTCGGACAGAACGACTGGGAGATACTGGCCCGGCGCAGCTTTGCCGACTATATCTGGCGCTGGGTTGAGGATGCTTCGCGGGAGTATCGCTGACCCTCGCTCAACTGGCATGTCAGCAAGTTCCTTGAGAGCATGAGTAACAGGCAAGCAAACCTATTGTGGTGCCGCCGACGCGAGCGCCAGTCCCGGGAGGATCAGCGGGCCAGATGTCTGAGCGACAGCGAGTTGTGGCCCGCCCGACCGGGACCAG
>NZ_JAIUMC010000010.1 GCF_022565775.1 Natronospirillum sp. | reverse complement strand
GCCAGGGTGCTCTTGCCGCTGCCGCTGACCCCGGAAATGACGGTGAGCTGGTTGCGCGGAATCTCGACGTCGATGTTTTTCAGGTTGTGCTCGCGGGCGTGATGCACACTGATGACCTGCGCAGGACGATACGCGGCACTGACTTCTGCCGCAGCCTGCGGCTGGTACCCGCCTGCCAGCGCGGCTTCATAATCGCGCAGTGCCTGGGCGGTATAACCGCTCTCGCTGGCCATCAACTGAGACGGGGTGCCTGCCCCCAGCAGTTCACCGCCCGCATCGCCGCCTTCAGGGCCGATGTCGATCACCCAGTCGGCAGCGCGGATCACGTCGAGATTGTGTTCGATCACCAGCAGTGAATGCCCGGCCGCCTGCAACTGCCGGAAGGCGCCCATCAGGGTGGCGATGTCGGCGAAGTGCAGGCCGGTGGTGGGTTCATCAAACAGGAACAGGATGTGTTCTTTGCTTTTCGACTTGCTGGCGGTCTGCGCCAGATGGCCGGCCAGCTTCAGACGCTGTGCCTCGCCGCCACTGAGCGTGGGCACGGCCTGTCCGAGCTGCACATAATCCAGCCCCACGTCGGCCAGTGGCTGCAGGCTGCGCTGCACGGCGGGCTGATCGCGGAAGAAGTCGAGCGCGTCGCTCACGGTCATCGCCAGTACATCGGCAATGGAGACCACCAGCTGGCCGCCGTCGCCTTCCGGCAGGCGGATCTGCAGGATCTCGTCGCGGAAGCGGGTACCGTCACAATCCGGGCAACGCAGGTAGACATCGCTCAGGAACTGCATTTCCACATGTTCGAAGCCGTTGCCCTGACAGGTAGGGCAGCGCCCGTTGCCGGAGTTGAAACTGAAGGTGCCGGGCGTGTAGCCGCGCTCTTTTGCCAACGGTGCCGCGACAAACAGCTTGCGGATGGCGTCATAGGCACCGACATAGGTGGCCGGGGTCGAACGGGTGGTTTTACCGATGGGGCTCTGGTCGACCATGACCGCGCGGTCGATCTGTTCCAGCCCATCGATGCGCTCATGGGCGCCCGGCGCTTCGGTCTGCTCGCCCAGATGACGCAGAATGGCCGGATACAGAATCTGCCGCATCAGTGTGGACTTGCCCGACCCACTGACACCGGTCAGGCACACCAGTTGCCCGAGCGGCAGGTGGACGTCGATGTTTTTCAGGTTGTGTTCGCTGGCCCCTACTATATTGAGTGCCCCCTGAGGCGTATCTTCGTTATCGCCGGGCGCCTTGGGTGCGCTGACCTGGCTGGTGCCGGTCAGGTAGCGGGCGGTCAGATTGTCATGCTTCTGAAACAGATCCGCCGGGGTGCCGAAGAATTCGATATGGCCACCGTGCCGACCCGGGCCGGGCCCGATGTCCAGAATGCGATCGGCGGCAAGGATAACCTGCGGGTCATGCTCCACCACCAGCAGCGAGTTGCCGGCATCACGCAAGCGGTGCAGAACCTTGACCAGGCGATTGATATCGCGCGGATGAAGGCCTGTGCTGGGTTCGTCCAGCACAAACAGGGTGTTCACCAGTGAAGTGCCCAGCGCCGTGGTCAGGTTGATGCGCTGCACCTCGCCGCCGCTCAGTGTGCGTGACTGGCGATCCAGCGTCAGATAGTCCAAGCCGACTTCACACAGATAGCCGAGCCGGGCGCGGATTTCTTCCAGCAGCAGTTGCGTCGGTTCATCGGCATCCGTCTCGCCGAGCGCCTGAAAGAAGTCGGCACAGCGGCCCAGTGGCAGCCGCATAATGTCCGCGATATTGAGGCCGTTTAACCGGTCGAACTGGGTCTGGTCAAGGGTGTTGCCCTGCGGTACAAAGCGCGGGCGCCCGGCCAGAGCGGTCTCGGCAACCGAGTGATTGCCTACCCGCCACCAGAGCGCTGTCGGCTTGAGCCGCGCACCGCCACAGGCCTGACAAGGGGTATAGGAGCGATACTTGGACAGCAGCACCCGAATGTGCATCTTGTAGGCCTTGCTCTCCAGCCAGGAGAAAAACTCCTCAATGCCATACCAGACACCCTGGTCCCAGTCGCCTTCGCCCTGAATCACCCACTCTTGCTGCGCCTCGGTCAGCTCTGACCAGGGCACATCGACCGGCACGCCGCTCTTGCGGGCATAGCGGATCAGATCACGCTGTACTTCTTCGTAGGACGGTGTCTGAATCGGCTTGATGGCGCCGTCCTGCAGGCTCTTGCTGACATCCGGAATCACCAGACCGTAATCGACCCCGATGATGCGGCCAAAGCCCCGGCAGCTTTCACAGGCGCCGATCGGTGAATTGAAGGAAAACTGGCTCGGGCTGGGGTCCGGATAGTCGATGTCACAGTGCGCACAATGGTGATGGCTGGAAAAGCGCGCCGGGTTGCCGGTGTTGCGCTCGTCATCCATCGGATAGACCAGCACATGCCCTTTGCCATAATGCAGTGCGGCCTCCACAGCTTCGGTCAGCCGGCCCCGGTTGTCGTCATTGAGACGCAGTCGATCCTGCACCACTTCCACCCGCCGGCCGTCGCGCTTGTGCATGCGCGCATAGCCCTGCTGGTTGAGCAGCTTCAGTACTTCGTCGTCACTGAGTTTTCCCGGTACATAGACCGGCATGCACACCATCAGGCGCTGTTCTTCGGGCCAGTCGGCATACAGGCTGGCGATCACCGACTGCGCCGAGTCGCACACCACCTCGCGCCCGCAGCCCTGGCAATACAGCTGCGCCAGCCGGGCAAACAGCAGCTTAAGATAATCGTTCAGTTCCGTCATGGTGCCTACGGTGGAGCGTGAGGTGCGCACCGTGTTGCTCTGCTCGATGGCAATGGCGGGAGGAATGCCGTCAATGCTGTCCACCGCCGGCTTGTCCATGCGGTCCAGAAACTGCCGCGCATAGGCCGAGAAGGTCTCGACATAGCGACGCTGACCCTCGGCATAGACCGTATCAAACGCCAGCGACGACTTGCCCGAACCGCTCACCCCGGTGACCACCACCATCTCCCCGAGAGGGATATCCAGATCCAGGTTGGCGAGGTTGTTCTGGCGAGCGCCGCGAATGCGGATGGCGTCGAAGGTCATAGGGTTGCCGTTACTTCCGGTCAGATGAAATCAGGGACCGCTAAATATACGGCAGTTGGGCAAGTTGGACCAATGGTCACGACTTGTTTCAGGCAGATCCTGATAGTGGCACATCGCTACTGAACTCAGGCGCAGAAAACCGCTCCACCAGATAATCCAGCAGCGCGCGCACGCCGGGCAGCAGGCCACGGCGGGAGGGCATGACGGCGTGGATGACCTCGCTTCTGGGGGCCCAGGCGGGCAGGACCGCCTGCAAGTCACCACTGTCCAACTCGGCGCGCATCATCATGGTCGGCAGTTGTACGACGCCGATGCCGGCCACGGCGGCCTGGCGCAGGGTGTTCATGTTGCGCGTGACCAGGCGCGGAGAATGCTCGATGCGGGCCTCTGCACGCCCGGGGCCGATCAGGTGCCAGAGGTGGCGCTGCTGAGGCTGCCCCAGAGCCAGGCTGGGCAGTGCAGATAGATCCGCTGGTACGCCGGGTTTGCCGATGTCTGCCAGCAGCGACGGGCTGGCCACCAGGCACTGGGCGCGGTCTGACAGAATGCGCAGCACCAGATCGCTGTCTTCCAGCGGCCGTGGTCTGACGCGCAGGGCCAGGTCCATGCGCTCCTCGATAACATCCACGCGTCGATCGGTGGATTCAACCTCAATGTTGATACCGGGATAGCGCTGCATGAAGGTGCAGAGAAATTCACTGACACAGACATCCAGCAGCGCCGTCGGGCAACTGAGACGCACCGTGCCGCAGGGCTCGGCGCGACGGCTGTCAATGGCTTCCTGAGCGGCTTCTGCTTCCACCAGCATGGCGCGACAGTGCTGAAAATACACCTGCCCGGCTTCAGTCACCGCCACATGGCGGGTCGAGCGCTGCAGCAGCCGCACGCCCAGACGCTCTTCCAGCGCCGCGATACGGCGGCTGAGTCGGGACTTGGCAATACCCAGAGCTCGGCCGGCCGGGGCAAACCCGCCGTGCTCCACTACCTTGGCGAAATAATAGAGATCGTTGAGATCCTGCATGCTAGCGTCTCGCATCGTTCTATATTTGGAACGATGAGTGTACCAATTGCCCTCTAGTCACTCCAGCGTTGCTGATTCAGAATAGTCACCATCATCCAACACACCCCTCAGGAGGTTGTCATGAAAAAGATACTCGGCGTCTACAAGGCTCCGCCCCGCCACTGGGTTGGCGACGGCTTTCCGGTGCGCTCCCTGTTCTCCTACAACAGCCACGGGCACCATGTCAGTCCGTTTCTGCTGCTGGACCATGCTGGGCCCAAGTATTTCGAACCGGCTAAGCGCCCGCGTGGCGTGGGTGAACACCCGCACCGGGGCATAGAGACGGTGACCATTGTCTACAAGGGCGAAGTGGACCACCTGGACTCCACAGGCTCTGGTGGCCGGATCGGCCCGGGCGATGTGCAGTGGATGACCTCCGGTGGTGGCATCATGCACCAGGAGTTTCATTCCGAGGCGTTCACTCGCCAGGGTGGCGAACTGGAAATGGTGCAGCTCTGGGTCAACCTGCCGGCAAAGGACAAGATGACCACACCGGGCTATCAGACCATTCTGAATACCGATATTCCGACACCGGAGCTGCCTGACGGTGCAGGTACAGTCAGGGTGATCGCCGGTGACTATGCGGGTCACAAGGGCCCTGCCCACACTTTCACCCCGATGAATGTCTGGGATGTGCGGCTGAACGCCGGCCATGAAGCCCGGCTCGATCAGCCTGAAGGCTGGTCCGGCATTGTGGTGGTGCTGCATGGTACTGTGCAGGTGAATGGCACCGAAACCGTCCGTGAAGGTGAGCTGGCCATGCTGGATCGTTCCGGCGACGGCCTGTCACTGACTGCAGACAGCGACGCCACCGTGCTGGTACTGGGTGGAGAGCCCATCGATGAGCCGATTGCCGGCTACGGACCCTTCGTCATGAACACCGAAGCGGAGATCCATCAGGCTATCAAGGACTTGCAGACCGGCAAGTTCAGCCGCATACCGGCCTGAACCACGAAAGCAATCGACTGCCTACTATTCCCGCCCCTGCGAGACCAGCAGGGGCCGGGACTTCTGCCGGGCTTCGAAGGTGGCACGGCTGTCGATATCCTGCCAGTTGGCAAGGATCAGGCACTGAGCGACAGCACTTTCCAGTGTTGTGCCGGGGCCGGTGATGATCACCCGATCCGGCGCAAACTCTCGCAATGCCACAGTCACCGCCCGCGTGAAGTCGTAGGGCTCGGTCACCTGATGGCCGAGCGTATAGTCCCAGAGTTTTGCCGGGTCTGTGCTCCAGGGCGACCAGATCTGTCCGCGGCCATCCACCATGGGAATGCGCGGCCGCTGCAGCGGCAGATCGGCCAGCAGGTCTCGGGCCCGCTCGCGCACTGGCTGCTGCAGCGGCGTATGAAAGGCGGCATGGTTCTGCAGCCGCAGGGGAAACTGCTTGCGCCTGGGCAGCGCCTTGGCCAGCGCCTCGATGCCGGCCTTGTCGCCGCCAAAGACCAGCAGCCCGCCGAGCTCGATGGAAATGTACAGTTCGTGCCCGTGCTCGGCCCGCAGAGCGGCCATGGTGTCTAGACAGGCCTGCCGCGCCGCCGGATCAGGGCGCCAGTCCTCATCGAACCAGGGGTAGACCAGTTGACCGCCGATCAGCTCTTGCTGCATCAGCGTACCCATCTGGTTGACCAGATGCAGTCCGGCTTCGGCTTCCAGCGCACCGGCAGCGGCCAGGGTGGTATACCAGCCCATGGAATTGCCGGTAACGGCGACGATTTCAAGCTCGCCTTCCAAAGCCTCCTGCGCGTCCAGATAGCTGCAGGCGTAGATCAGCGGTGAAGCGTGCTCCCCCCTACCCTGCAGCGCCGGGCTGAACGGCTGGTGACTGTCCAGTTCGGTCAGGGTGGGCTGGTTTTGCTCGCGGCGGTAATCATCGAACACCTGAATCAGATCCGAACGGCCGGGGTGCCGACGGTTCAGGTAGCCCCACTGTTCGGCATTGTAGGTGCCGCGCCCGGGGCAGATCAGTATGGCGCGCTCTTTCCGTGCACTCATAAGGTGGTCTCCCGGTCATGCTGGGCCGTCAGATTCAGGGCGGCGGCAACGATAGCGTCTCGACTCGGCAGGGTACTGGTGGCTGCCCGCCCAAGGGCAATAAAGCTGTCATCGGCGGTCAACCGGGCAAGTCGATCACCGGGAAAGCCGCGCTCGGTCAGCTCGGCCATCAGTTCCTCGCTCACCGAGCCGTGCCGTCGGCATTCGTCCACGATCAGCACATGGCTGCAGTCACGCACCGCCTCGTGCAACGCATCGTGGTCAATGTCAGTCAGCCAGCGCAGGTCGATCAGGCGCGGTGCCAGCCCCTGCTCGGTCAGCATCGGGCGGGCCTGTTCGCTCAGAAAGACGCCGTTGCCATAGGTAATGATGGCCAGTCTGATGGCGTTATTCGACCGGCTGCCGCTGTCTTCCGGCGCCTCATCGCAGCGGAACTGACGGTGCGGAATGCGATAATCCGCCCCCGGATCGGTGCGGCACCAACCCTGATCACCGTCTTCATGCAGGTCCCGGCAGTGATAGCGTGCAATGGGTTCGAGAAACACCACCACCCGCTGCTCCTCGTCGGCCAGTCGCACGCATTCCTGCAGCATGCCCACTGCCTCGGCACCATCACTTGGGCAAGCCACCACCAGCCCCGGAATATCCCGCAGCACGGCCAGGGCATTGTCGTTGTGAAAGTGTCCGCCAAAACCCTTCTGGTAGCCCAGACCGGCAATGCGCACGATCATCGGGTTGGTGTACTGGCCATTCGAGAAGAAGCTGAGTGTAGCGGCTTCGCCGCGTAGCTGGTCTTCCGCGTTGTGCAGATAGGCCAGAAACTGGATCTCGGCCATGGGCAGCATGTCGTTCTGACCCAGGCCTATGGCGAGGCCCAGGATGCTCTGTTCGTCCAGCAGGGTGTCTATCACCCGGTGCCGCCCGAAGGTCTGCTGCAGACGAAGGGTGACCCCATACACGCCCCCCTTGCGGCCGATGTCTTCTCCTGCCATGACCAGATGAGGATAGCGACGCATCAGGCGATGCAGCGCCTGGTTGATCAGCTTGGCCATGGGTTGCGGCGACTGACTGCCGGCCGGCAGGTGGGCGTCCGGGTCGGCCCGGCTGGCCCTTTTCGGTGGCACGATTGAGGCCATGACCTGCTTCGGATCCTGCAGTCGCGGGCGCAAACGGGCCTGCTCGGAGACGGCCTCCACCCGCTGCAGGGTCTGCTCCAGCATCTGCGCCAGATCCGCTCGACTGAAGCCCCCTTCGTGCACCAGACGGGCGGCGCTGTAGCGCAGCGGGTCTCTGGCCTCCATGGCGGTCATCTGATCCGGCGTCAGGTATGACTCCGGTGTGTCGGATCCGGCATGGCCCAACAGGCGCACCGTATCCAGATGCAGGAAGACCGGCTTCTGACGTCGCCGCGCATGGCGAGCGGCGGTGCAACCGGCCTGCCAGGTATCGACCAGATCCAGCCCGTTGGCATGGATATAATGCAACCCCGGGCGTTGACTGACCGAGGCTTCCACCCAGCCCGGCGGTGTGGGTGTGGAAATGCCGATGCCGTTGTCGGCACAGACGAATACCAGCGGCAGCGGCACCCCCTGAAAGGCCGTCCAGCCTGCTGTGTTGAGCGCGCCCTGGGCGGTGGAATGGTTCAGCGAGGCATCCCCGAAACTGCACAGCACCACACTGTCGTTGGCCCACTCGCCCTGCCCGCCCAGTCGGCGCCATAGCCCCAGGCTGTAGGCGGCACCGACGGCCTTGGGCAGATGTGACGCTATGGTGCTCGTCTGCGGGGGTACATTGAGTGGTCGGGAGCCGAGCACCTTGTGCCGTCCGCCAGCAATGGGGTCATCGGTGGAGGCCATGAAGCTGAGCAACATGTCCCAGGTGATGGTCTGCCCCGGCACCGCCTTACTGCGCTGAATGAACAGCGCCGCATCGCGATAATGAAGAAAGGCCGGGTCACCGGAACGAAAGGCCAGCCCGAGCGCGGCATTGGCCTCATGGCCGGCACTGCCGATGGTGTAATAGGCATCCCCGCGCGGCTGAAGGACGCGGGCCTGGAGGTCGAGCACCCGGCTCAGCAGCTGGGATTCGAACAGCTCTGCCAATGCAGGAACCCCCAAATCCGTATCCGCCAATCGGTTGCGGGTATCACTCAGATCGGGCAGCGGTGCCTCCAGCAACAAATGCCGCAGGCCTGTGAAGGGGGAGGTATCGGTCACCATGAACACGCTCCTGCCGAGACTGTCATGAGCTACAGCTTAGTCTTTCCAAAACTATAGGTATAATATTTATAAATTTGATCTGGTATCGGAACAAATTATGGACATTCGAGGTCTGCGCTACTTTCTGGCGACCTACAAGGCCGGTTCGGTGAGTGCCGCTGCCCGGCAATGCCACGTGGCTCAACCTTCCATATCAGCTGCCATCAAGCAACTGGAAGATGAGCTGGGAACGGCGCTGTTTGATCGCCACGCCAAAGGTGTGCGGCCAACCGCTGCGGGGCAGCGCCTCTACCCCATGGCCGCCGGATTGCTGGCAGACAGTGCCGCCATTGTGCAAAGCTTCCGGCAACCGGATCAGCGCCAACCACTGACGCTCGGACTGATGCGTTCGCTGGGTGCCCAGCGTATGAGCGGCTGGCTGCAACGACTGCTGCAGATGGAGGAGCGATTCGAGCTGACGCTGGTGAATCCGGAGGAGCCCTGCGATGCCCGCATCATCACATCATCCATGTGTCATCCGCATGAACACTTCGAGCCCATCTGGCAGGACGCCTACCGTCTTGCGCTGCCTGCCGGGCATCCACTGACCCTGAAACCAAGGCTTGGCCTGGCTGACCTGCACGGCCAGTCGTTCATAATCCGGGAGCACTGCGAAGCGAATGCCCACTTTCTGCAGGCCCTGCACCAGCAGCAGCTAACCGTGCAGCCGCGCGCCCATCTGCGCACCATCGAATACAGTCGCGCTCTGGTGCAGGCCAATGTAGGCCTGGCTCTGGTACCCGACTGGCCAGAACATCGAAAATGCACTGACATGGTGCTGGCGGAGTTGAGCGACTGGCAGCGCACAGTGGTAGTCGGCCTTGCCTACAGTCCCGATCTACCATCGGCACTGCTGGAGCCCTTGCTGCAGGCCTGCACTGCCTGCCAATAGTGCAACTTCAATGGGCGGCTTCCAGTACTTCGGACGGGGGCTAGTGTCCGAGTTCTGCCGGCCGCGACGTCAGCTCACAGGCAAACGGTTCACGGGACCCCGGCAACAGCTGCAGACAAATCTGCGCTATACTGGCAGACTAAAATTTCGTGACAGAGGGAACCTCATGACTGACAACACCCAGCCGCCTATTGTGATTTCATCACTGGACGCCGATCGTTTGGACGAACTGCTGGAGGGATTGTCTGCAGCCGATTTCCCGGGCAGGGCAGAGCTGGAAGCTGAGCTGGCGAGGGCGACCATCGTGGAGCCTCAGGAAGTGCCGGACACCGTAGTGTCGATGAACTCCACGGTTCGGTTCCGGGTGGAGTCCACGGGAGAAGTGTTCAACCTGACACTGGTGTATCCAAAGAACATGGACAACAGCGGCAGCAAGATATCCATTCTCGCCCCGGTGGGCAGCGCCCTGCTGGGGCTGTCACAGGGTGATCAGATCGCCTGGCCGAAGCCCGGCGGCGGGCAGCTTCGCGTTCGTATCGAGGAGATTCTGTACCAGCCAGAGCGCGCTGGAGATTATCATCGGTGAACAACCTGCCGGTATCGCCAGCTGACCACTCCTCGACACCAAACCCACTTCAGCACCAAGGTCAAGTCAGGGCTTTTTCAGGCCCTGACGCAGCATTCCCTCCAGCCCATTCAACTTCACCTCATACATCAGCGCCAACTGACGACCCAGCTTGCTGTCCGGGAAGCCCTGACGATGAAACCGCACCAGATAGGGTTCCGGCAGGTCCAGCAGCTTGCGGCCCTTGTACTTGCCGAACGGCATGGTCTGGTTGATAGCTTCAAGCAGTTCCTGTTGATTCATGCTGTGGTCACCCTCCACCTCCACCGGCTGGCCCGGCACCACCGCCACTGGTATATGGGGGCCGACCGAACAGTGCCTCCGTCCAGCCGAGCAAGCGAAAAATGCCTGTCATCATAATCGACAGGCAGACAACCAGTACCGCGATGCCACCCAGATCCAGCAAGGCAGCCAATGTTCTCGGCATGAAATGACTCAACTCGGCCAGCCCCGCCAACGAGGCAATCAGCGGCAGCATCGCCGAGCCAGTGAACAGGTAACAGAACAGCCGTTCGGCGCCCACCGGACGCTCATGCGCCCCGCGCCAGAAGCCGGGCACAGAAGCGAGCCAGTCGACCAACAGCCAGAACAGCAGCGGCACCAGAGCCCACAACCAGGCCTCGCGGGCATCCACACCCGCAGAACCCAGTATCCAGCCCCACAGCAACAGAACAAGCAGCGTGCCCACCCAATAAGCCCAGCCGAACATTGTTCCTCCAACCCAAGTAGCTACCAACAGGCTAAACGCCCGCTAAAGGCAAAGCAACGGGTTACGCCCCCGGTCCAATTGACCTCCAACATTGGCTACAATTGCCCACGACGTTTGACTGACCATGAGAAAGGAGAATCGGATGCCCATAGTCACCATTCAACAGTCTCCCGGCCGAACAAAGGAACAGCGCCAGCTATTGATCAAGCGCATCACCGAGGCGTTTGAGGAAGCTTATGGCACCCGTTCGGAAGCCGTAACCGTCTTCATGCAGGACTTTGATGACGAGCACTGGGGTAAGGGCGGACTGCTTCATGCAGATCGGGAGAAGAGCTGACTTCAGGGGACGGGTAGTTTTCGGGGTTTCAGAATAGTGCCACCTGAGATGCAATGCGTGGCCAAGGGCCACAGCCTACAGGTCAAGATGCGTAGTCAGGGGCCACTGCCTAAAGGGGACAGTTGCGAAGTCGGCGTTTTCGACAGCGGCTTAGGGTCCTGGCTCACCGGGTACAGAGGCTATGATGGCATCCTCGCTGGTGACAGCGCGGATGGCGAGCAGGCGGGCGAGTTGTTGCTCGTTGTGCATGATATCGCGCAGGGTGTACCCGTCCAGTACGGCCAGGAAGGCGCGCAAAGCTTCATTGAGAACGCCCGTCATCGAGCAGGCATGCTGAATTCTGCATTCGCACTGATCGTGGAAGCATTCAGTCAGGTTCATGTCGGGCTCCATGTCTCTGATCAGGCGACCCAGCACAATATCTTCCGGTGGCTGGGCCAGACATAGCCCGCCGTTTTTGCCACGGATGCCGGACACATACCCTTTGGTCACCAATCGGTTCGCGACTTTCATCAGGTGATTGCGGGAGATGTCGTAGGTCTCCGAAATTTCGGCAATTGTGGACCGCTCACCATCTCGCAGGGCAAGATAAATGAGGGTTCTAAGGGCGTAATCGGTAAAGCGGGTCAGTTGCAATTGGCCACCCGTGGTATGGCCTTACTGGGCCTCTGCGCGCATTAGCGGCGCAGAGGGGATCCACGAAAAGCCAGTCAGTCCATAGATCGTCTGTAATGATTTCATTATATGGACTGGGCCCAGGATGAATACCCCTTTAGGGGTATATCTTGCTGTTTTCCGCAGTCAGGAAAAAGGTGCCTTAAAAGCCCTACAGGTATTTTTTCTGCTCCTCATCCTCTTCGCCGAAGGTGAGGCCCTCCTCGGTGCAGTGGTATTCCTTGATGGCCTTCTCGGCATCAAACGAATAGAGGTGGACGTCAAACCCCCACAGGCGGTGCAGGTGTTTCATGACCTCGTCGGTATCCTGGCTCAGGGGTTTGTTGTTGTCGCGAATGTGATGCAGCGTGATGGAACGATCACCCTCGACATCCACCTCGACAATCTGCAGGTTGGGCTCGCGACTGGCCAGGTTGTACTGATTGCCCAGAATCTGGCGAATGCGCTGATAGCCTTTGGCATCGTGAATGGCTGCCACTTCATATTCCGGAGACTCTTCCCGGTCGAAGATGGCGAAGAAATGAAAATCCCGAATCACTTTGGGTGACAGGTACTGCTGGATAAAGCTCTCGTCCTTGAAGTTCTGCATGGCAAAATGCAGGGTTTCCAGCCAGTCGCTGCCGGCTATGTCGGGGAACCACTCCCGATCCTCGTCATCGGGCTCTTCACAGATCCGGCGCAGATCGCGGAACATGGCAAAGCCCAGCGCATAGGGGTTGATGCCCGAATAGTAGGAGGCATCAAACGGCGGCTGAAACACCACCTTGGCGTGGTTATCGAGAAACTCCATCATGAAGCCGTCGGTTACCAGGCCGCGGTCATAAAGCTCGTTCATGATGGTGTAGTGCCAGAAGGTGGCCCAGCCTTCATTCATCACCTGCGTCTGGCGCTGCGGATAGAAGTACTGCGCCATCTTGCGCACGATACGCACGATTTCCCGCTGCCAGGTCGGCATGATGGGCGCATGCTTTTCAATGAAGTAGAGCAGATTTTCCTGCGGCTCCTGCGGAAATCGGCGCCGGGAACGGGTTTGCTGCTTTTCTTCCGACACCGGGATAGTCCGCCACAGCAAGTTGAGCTGCTGCTGCAGGTATTCTTCCCGCTCTGCCTGCCGGTCGGCTTCTTCGGCTGCTGAAATGGGCGAAGGCCGCTTGTAGCGATCCACACCATAATTCTGGATGGCATGGCAGCTGTCGAGCACCTGTTCGACCGCCTCGACACCATATTTCTGCTCACACCGGCTGACATACTCCCGGGCAAATACCAGATAATCGATAATGGCCGAGGCGTCGGTCCAGGAGCGGAACAGGTAGTTGTTCTTGAAAAAGGAGTTGTGCCCGTAGCAGGCATGGGCAATGACCAGTGCCTGCATGGTGATGGTGTTCTCTTCCATCAGGTAGGCTATACAGGGATCGGAGTTGATGACAATCTCGTAGGCCAGCCCCATCTGCCCGCGACGGTAACCCTGCTGGGTCTGCAAGAACTGCTTGCCGTAGGACCAGTGATGATACCCCAGCGGCATACCGACAGAGCTGTAGGCATCCATCATCTGTTCGGAGCTGATCACTTCGATCTGGTTGGGATAGGTATCCAGGCCGAAGTCGGCGGCAATCTTGGCGATCTGCCGGTCATACTCCCGAATCAGATCAAAAGACCAGTCGGGTCCTCGGGAGATCGGTTCCTGCGCGCGAGCTGCGGTCATGCTTCTCTCCTCTGGAACAGTTCCCGGAACACCGGATAGATTTCGGACTGGTCAAGAATCTGCGCCATTGCAAACCCTTCTTCATGGGCTGCCTTCACGTCTTCATAGGCATACCAGAGGTCCTGATGATCACGCGGGCTGATTTCTATGTAGGAGTAGTAATTCACCTTGGGCATGATCTCGTTCATCAGCAGATCGCGGCAGATGGGTGAGTCGTCACCCCAGTTGTCGCCATCCGACGCCTGCGCGGCATAGACGTTCCAGGCGGAGGTGGGATAGCGCTCTTTCATGATGTCCTGCATCAGGCGCAATGCCGACGATACGATGGTGCCGCCGGTCTCCCGGCTGTAGAAGAACTCTTCTTCGTCCACCTCTTTGGCGCTGGTGTGGTGGCGGATGAACACCACTTCTATGGTCTGATAATTGCGCCGCAGAAACAGATAAAGCAGCAGAAAGAACCGCTTGGCAATGTCTTTGGTGTTCTGCGTCATGGAGCCGGAGACGTCCATCAGGCAGAACATCACAGCGGCGCTCGAGGGCACCGGATGCTTTTCGTGCCGGTTGTAGCGCAGATCGAAATCGTCGATGAACGGCAACTTGCGCAGCTTCAGCTTCAACTCGGCCATCTCGGCTTCCAGTTTGCTGCGTTTGCGCTCGGTGGTCTCGCTGGTGCCCTTCATGCGCGCCAGTTGCTCTTCTATCTCGCGCACCCGGCGGCGTTTCTTGCCACCCAGTGCGATGCGGCGCGCGTGGGCATTTTTCAGCGAGCGCACGACGTTGATATTGGCCGGCACACCCTCGGTGCTGTAACCGGCCCGATGGCGCTCGAACTCCTGTGATTTTTTCAGATCCTTGCGCACCATGTTGGGCAGCGCCAGATCGTCAAACAGGAACTCGAGGAACTCGTCCTGACTGATGTAGAAGGTAAAGTCATCCAGTCCTTCACCATCCTTGCTGGCCTGGTTGCCCTTGCCTTTCCCCTGCCCGGATTGCGGTTTACGGATGCGGTCACCTTCCACAAACTCCTTGTTGCCCGGATGCACCATCTCGCGGTTGCCACCCTGGCCATGGCCGACGACGGGCTCATGCAGATCCTTGCTGGGGATACTGATCGACTCCCCTTTCTCCATGTCGGTAATGGAGCGCTTGTTGACGGCATCATTGACCGCCGCCTTGACATGCCGGCGATACCGTTCAAGGAAACGCCGACGGTTGACGGCACTTTTGTTCTTGCCATTCAGCCTGCGATCAATCACGTAACTGTTGATCATGACGTCCCCTTGATAACCTCAATCAGTGTGACAGTGCCCTACTGGTACTTGCGCACGCGCAGGTACCATTCAGACAGCAACCGTACCTGTTTCTCGGTATAGCCCCGGTCGACCATGCGGTCAACGAAGTCCTTGTGCTTCTTTTGATCCTCTTTCGAAGATTTCGGATTGAAGGAAATAACGGGCAACAGATCTTCCGTGTTGGAGAACATCTTCTTCTCGATCACGGCCCGCAGCTTTTCGTAACTCTGCCAGTTCGGGTTCTGACCGTTGTTGTTGGCCCGAGCCCGCAAGACAAAGTTCACGATTTCATTGCGGAAATCTTTCGGGTTGCTGATGCCCGCCGGCTTCTCGGTTTTCTCCAGCTCTTCGTTCAGCGCCTGTCGATCCAGCATCTCGCCGGTCTCCGGGTCGCGGTATTCCTGATCCTGAATCCAGAAGTCGGCATAGGTCACGTAGCGGTCGAAGATGTTCTGACCGTATTCAGAGTAGGACTCCAGGTACGCGGTCTGGATCTCCTTGCCGATAAAGTCGACATAGTCCGGTGCCAGGTACTCCTTCAGATAGCCGATATACCGCTCATGGACCTCTTGCGGGAACTGCGCCTGTTCAATCTGCTCTTCCAGCACATAGAGCAGATGCACCGGGTTGGCGGCCACTTCGGAAGCATCAAAGTTGAAGACCTTGGACAGAATCTTGAAGGCAAAGCGGGTCGAGAGACCGGTCATGCCTTCGTCGACACCGGCTGAGTCCTTGTACTCCTGGATCGATTTGGCCTTGGGATCGGTGTCTTTCAGGCTTTCACCATCATAGACGCGCATCTTGCTGTAGATACTGGAGTTTTCGGGTTCCTTCAGTCGCGACAAGACGCTGAACTGCGACAGCATGCGCAACGTGTCCGGCGCACAGGGCGCCTGACGCAGAGAGGAGTGCTCCAGCAATTTGCGATAGATCTGCACTTCTTCTGTTACCCGCAGGCAATAGGGCACCTTGACGATATAGATGCGGTCCAGGAAGGCCTCATTGTTCCGGTTGTTCTTGAAAGTCTGCCACTCGGATTCATTGGAGTGCGCCATGATGGTGCCGTTGAACGGGATGGCTGACATGCCCTCGGTGGCGTTGTAGTTGCCTTCCTGGGTTGCCGTGAGCAGCGGATGCAGCACCTTCAAAGGTGCCTTGAACATCTCCACGAATTCCATCAGGCCCTGGTTGGCCTTGCACAGTGCACCGGAGAAGCTGTAGGCATCCGGGTCATGTTGGGGAAATTCTTCCAGTTGGCGGATGTCCACCTTACCCACCAGAGAAGAGATATCCTGGTTGTTCTCGTCACCCGGCTCGGTCTTGGCAATGGCCACCTGATCGACAATCGACGGGAAGAGTTTGACTACCCTGAACTGGCTGATGTCACCCCCGTACTCGTGCAGGCGCTTGATTGCCCATGGCGACATGATGCCGCGCACATAGCGTGGTGGAATGCCGTAGCGCTCCTCAAGCAGCTCCGCATCCTCCAGGGGGTCAAAGAGGTTGAGCGGGCTTTCAAATACCGGGGAACCCTTGATGGCGTAGAAAGGCACCTGCTGCATCAGCGACTTCAGCCGCTCCGCCAGAGACGACTTGCCGCCCCCGACCGGGCCCAGCAGATAGAGAATCTGTTTCTTTTCTTCCAGGCCCTGGGCCGCATGCTTGAAGTAGCTGACGACCTGTTCGATAGGCTCTTCCATGCCGTAGAAGTCATCGAACGAGGGATAGCGCTTGATCACCTTGTTACTGAAGATGCGGCTCAGGCGCGCATCCCGGGAGGTATCAATTACCTCCGGTTCACCGATGGCCTTGAGCATGCGCTCGGGCGCCGTCGAGTAGGCCATAGGATCATCCTTGCAGAACTCCAGATACTCCTGCAAAGAATACTCTTCGTACTTTCTTGCCTCATAACGGCTTTTGAAATGGTTGAAGATATCCATACGAACCCCTGAATTGACCTGACCAAATAGTGTGGGCATGGATTGGCCAAGACTGCGGGTGCAGTACCAAACCAACCTGAAGGAGGCACGCAACAATCCCTGACTCAGACGCTGCATCCGCTCTCGCGGAAGACGATCGGCAACCGACTGTTGGCGAGGTCATCAGAGTGTGATGTGTACCTCCATCCTTGCTGCCTTCAGGACGACCCCTGCCGGGGCCTCCTGTAATGAGTTTAGTCCAGAGGCTGCCAAAGCAAAGTAATCTATTTGTTTTTACACTCCATTACAGACAACTGAAGCCCTGGCATGTAAGACACATTGCCGACGGGTGAACTTTTGCGTAACCGGTGTGTCATACCCCGCAATTAACATTCACTTCAATATCCAGAGTCTGTCCGGGCTGGCCCCGGGCCTGTCTGGTGGAAACCGAAGGAGCAGACCATATGGCTTCAGCCCACCTGAAAGATCTGGTGGCAGAGAACAAGAGCCTGCTGGTGCAACTGGCAGGCCTGTTGGACCGCATTCCGCGGACGCACTACGCGCTGGCAGCCGACGGCAGACAGTCCATCGGTCGGCATCTGCGCCACATCACCGATCATTACGCGGCTTTTCTGGCGGCTGTGGAAGCCCCTGCCGACTTCTCGCTGGACTATGAAACCCGGCAACGGGACCCTGCTCTGGAAACAGAACCCGACAAGGCACTGCAGGTCATCGATGCGCTCGTGGATGAGTTGGATCAGTTGCCGGAAAAGTGCCTGCAGCACCCCCTCAGGATGTGCTATCCCATGGCGGCTGATCCCGGCTCCGGCGAACCGGCAACAAGCATTGTGGAGGTCCCCACCTGTGCGCTGCGCGAGCTGGTCTTTCTGTCCAGCCACACGGTGCACCACATGGCGCTGATCAAGCCGCTGGCCGGGAAACTCAAGGTCAGGCTTCCGGACTCCTTTGGTGTTCATCCCTCGACGCTGCGCCACTGGGCAGGGATGGCCCCGCCCTTGAACTGCGGAGCCCGTTGAGTGGACGCCCTGACCTGGCAACTGGAGGCAAATCGCCTGAGCCTGAAGCTGAGCAGCCGCGATTCGGCAACGACTGGAGCTGCAGGTAAGGCGCAGCAGCACGGGCTCTTCGGCTGCACGGCCGATGGGCAGGCGCAACTGCTGACCACGCACGCCGGCATGACCTTCGGCCTGCTGATGTGCGTCGTTGATCGGGACCGGCACACTCCCGAGACAGCAGATCAAACAACGGGCACAGATCTGTTGGTCAGCCTCTCGTCCACCTCCGACCTGGCCCAAGTAGCAGACTGCTTGCAGCACAGGGACCTGCACGGACAGCCACCCTGGTCTCTGCTGGTATTTCAGGGGTTGCGCCCGCCCGTGCTCTGGCATTGGAACGGACAGGCTCTGCGCCAGATCATTGCGCCTTCGCCGCCGCTGAAGACACCCGGTGCCACTGCTTCAATGGCCGGTCTGGCGTACTGGTCGCAATTCCGCCGAAATAAAGACAGCCTGGCGCTGCAGGTCAACGGCGGCACGGCAACCATGACAACGCACAAGAACGGCCAATGCACCGAGCACCCGTTATCGCTGACGCTTCCCCAGCCCCAGATCCTGCAGGGGGCGAAGGCACCTCGCTTCGAACCCGGGCCCATTGATGTCTGCGGTCTGTTCGAAGAAAAGAACCCCGGACTTTACCGCAGCCTGCCGGCACTTGTGCCGCCGCTGCTGCGCTGGATAGCGCGTGAGAAGGTAATGAACGAGGGACTTTGGGACCTGCGTGATGTACCGAGTTACCAGTTTTCCGACCGGGTTCTGAACAGGCTGGGCGTGCGGGCCAGCCTGCACCCCCGGTCCTGCGCCCTGCCCCAGCCGGCGGAACGCCCGGTTTTTATCGCCAACCACCCGACCGGTGGGTACGACGGGGTCCTGCTGCTCGCCTGGCTGCTGCAGTACTATCCTCGGCTGCGCGTTGTCGTGACCGATGCCCTGTTGTCCGTGCCGCACTTGCGCCCCTTCCTGGTACCCGTCGACCGCTACCGTCAGGCACGCAGTTCAACCCTGAACGTCAAAGAGGCGTTCGCAAGTGACGACGCACTGCTGATTTTTCCGGCCGGCCGCACCGGACGCACACAGGAGGGCCGAATCGTGGATGCCCCCTGGCAAAAAATGCCGGTCACCCTGGCCCGCCAGTTTGAGCGACCGCTGGTGCCGCTGCATATCGAGGGACACCATTCCAGGGTGTTCAACCGGGTTGCGGCCCTGCGCCAGCGCTTCGGTATCAAGCTGAATCTGGAAATGTTGCTGCTGGCCCGGGATTTCATGAACCCGCCCTGTCGCCATTTTGTGCTGGCCGCCGGCAAACCGGTATCGGTAAGTGAACTGGAGCAGATGGGCGCGCGCGACGACGAACGCTTGAAAGCACTGCGCGATCAATATGAGTTGTTCGCAGAGCAGCTGCGCTGCCAACTTCACCCCCCTACCGCCGCCATTACGGGAGAGGTTCCGGTATGACTACATCCATTGCCCATGACATCAGGCATCAGCAAGACCCCTTCATGCCACCGGCGTTTGACGTTGCGGCCGAACTGGACCGCCGGCCCCCCCTGACCACCCTGCGCACCCTGCAGATCCATTGTTTCTTTGGCGACGAGTGCCCGCAGACCCTGCTGGCAATCGGCCGACTGCGCGAGCTGGGCTTCCAGTCTGCCGGCGCGGGCCGGGGTGTGGATATTGACCTGGATCGGCTGGATCGGGGGGATGGCTGCTATGGCCAGTTGCTGGCCTGGGACCCGGACAACCGGGAAATTGTCGCCATGTATCGCTTTCAGTTGGGCGAGCGGGCCACCACCCATGGTGATGCCCAGTTGCGCACCAGCACCCTGTTCGATTACAGCGACCGCTTTCGTGCCGAGTTGCTGCCCTACTGCATCGAGCTTGGACGCTCCGTGGTCAATCGCGCGGCAAGGCGCCAGAGCATGGGCTTCTTTGCCGTCTGGGCCGGGTTGGGTGCCCTGTTGCGACGCTATACATCGGTGGCCTATTTCTTTGGCAACGTATCACTGTATGAAACCATGGACCTGACCGGACGCGACCTGCTGATTGCCTGGCTGGAGAAGCATTATCGACCGCAGGAAACACTGCTCAGGGCCCGCGACGGGCTGCGCCATGTGCCGGCACTGTCGACATCGGACCTGACGGCTGTCGAGCCGGGACAGGAGGACACACCGGAAAACCGTATCCAGTACCTGCGCTCACTGCTCGCCGAGCAGGGCGAAAAGATCCCACCGGTGATGCAGTCCTATATGGCGCTGTCCAACGGCATCTGGTGCGGAGAAACCGTATTCGATGCCGATTTTGGCGATGCGCTGGAGATCGGCATCATCGTACCGGTGGCCACCATCAACGACAGCATTCGCCAGCGCTTTATCAACGCCACCTGAGTGTCAGACCGTGGCCAGGCGAACGGTCTTGCCCGGCGCAACCGCCAGAGTGCGTTGATCCAGGGCCACGTTTACCGTACCCGGGTTGCGCTCCTGCGCCTCGACCACCAGCCCCTCGTCATCCAGGGTAACCCAGAGATGGTTGTCCCGGTACGTCAGCGGGAACCTGAGCCGCTGCCAGGGTGTTGGCAAGTGGGGCTGAAAATGCAACGTATTGTCATGGATCTCGAAGCCGGAAAAACCGCGCACGATCACCTGCCAGATGCCGCCACAGGCGGCCGTATGAATGCCGCCCAGAAACGATCCGCCGCTCATCACCTTCTTGCTGCGGCTGTACAGGTCAATGGTTGCGGCCTCCTTGAAATACCGCCAGGCCTCATCCTGCAGGCCCGCCTTGGTGGCAATCAGTGCATGTACCGACGGGCTCAGTGACGAGCCGTGCTCGGTGCGGGGCTCATAGTAGCCGTAGTTGGCGCGCAGCACCTCGGGCGAGAAGTCATCCACCAGCGCGAACAACTGCAGCAGGTCAGCCTGCTTGAGCACCTGTGCGTGCACGGCAATACCGTTGGGCCAGCCCCAGTACTCACTGGGATCGATCAACCGCTCGCGCAGCGTGTCTGGCGTAATGTCTTCCAGGTTAAAGAAGCCGTCAAACTGCTCTATCAGCAGCGTTTCCGAATCTGGCTTGGGCAGGTAGAGGCGATTAAGGATGTCCTGCCAGTAGTCGACCTCCTGATCGGTCAGGTCAATGGCCGCACGCAATTCAGTCAGCCGTTGCGGTGAACGCTCTGTCATCTGCCGATACAGCGTCAACGCCTTGTCCAGCGCAAAATGGCTCAGATAGAGGGTATAGGCGTTGTTGTCCACATTCTCATGATACTCGTCCGGCCCCAGCAGGCGGATCAGCTCGTACCGGTCAAGGTCGACCCGCAGATGAACCCGGGACCCCAGGAAGCGGGCGATCTCGAAGGCCATTTCGGCGCCGCAGCGCTCGATAAAGTCCCAGTCGCCAGTGGCTTCGTAATACAGCCAAAGGGCATAGGTGATGTCCGGCGAAATGTGAATCTGCCAGCAGTTGAAATGATTGCGGATCGGCCGCCCGGTCAGCACATCGGTAAAGAAAAAATCGGGAAACAGCTCGTCACCCGTCTTGCCACTGGTCCAGGCATAGTAGGCCCCCTGATAACCCAGCCTCTCGGCCTTGCGTCGGGCACCGTCCAGCGTGTCGTAGCGGTACTCCAGTATGCGCCGCGCCAGCTCCGGCTGAGTATACAGATACATGGGCAGGTTGAAGGTCTCCTGGTCCCAGAAGGCCGCTCCCTGATACACCTGACACGACAGCCCCCGCGCCCCGACGGGCAGCCGTGCATGTGACGGCGTGTGTATGATGTTGTGAAATACATTGAAGCGGGCCAGCAACTGGCTCTCCAGATCGCCCTCGATCTGTATATCGCTGACCGCCCAAATGCGCTCCCAGCAACTTCGATGCGCGGCCAGCAAGGCATCAAAACCGGTATTCCGTGCACGCTCGACAGTCGCAACTGCGCCGGCCTGCGGGTCTGTCACGCCATTGCTGTGCTGAATGCTGGCGTACTTCTCAAACACCAGGCTGTCTCCGGCGCGCAGTTGAAAGGTCATCTCACGCAGCACACGGCGCTCGACCTGACGCAGTGTCGTATGCACAGGCACACTGCCCTGCACGGTCATGTCCTCAGCCACCCGAATCAGGGTGTCGTACTCTACTGTGCGCACATCCATCGCGATCAGGTCTGCCGTGTCGCCCAGTGTATGTGCTTCCTGTGAGCGGAAATGCTCGCCACTGATACTCCAGACGCGGCCATCAATCCCGGTCAGCACACTGATTTCCGCGTCCTCTTCAACGGTCAGGCGGTAGCGCATGACCAGCAGATGAATATCGTCATAGGAGGCGAACTTTTCCTCCTCTATCGTGACCGGTCCACCATCGCGCCCCTGCCAGGTAGATCGGCGCGAAAAGAGACCGCAACGCAGATCCATGGCACGCTCGTAAGCCAGCGTCTTGCCGGAGAAAGCCGACAGGGTTTCGCCATTGACCCGCACCTGGAAATACAAAGGATTCGGCACATTGCACAACTCGGTCAGCCGCCCAGGCTCCGCAGTATCCCAGGTGTCGGTGACCACACAGGCCACATAGTGCTCGGCATCCCACTCGGCAAAGGTACCCCGATAACCCATATAGCCATTGCCGACCATGAAGTTGCTGCCCGTCGTGACGATCTGCTCCGGGTCGAAAGTTCGCTCGTAGAACTCCCAGCCCGTATCGGTCTGCAGGTGGTTACTCAGTTGCATGACATCTCCCGGTTCTGAAGGCTGTAGGCGGTCGGCACACGCGATGCTATGGTTGCATCCCTGTCGCAGGCTTTCGTGTCTGCGCGCGCCGGCCGCGGCTATGCATTCGATTGCATTAACGGTTGACCGCGATTGTACACCATTGATTGATGATAGGAACTGCCATGCCTGACCAACACCCAATGATGCCGTTCGAGCAGGCCCGGGAGCGGCTGCTGGCTGCGCTGAAACCCCTGGGCAAGCACCAGACAGTCAACCTGACTGAGGCCTGTGCAAAAACCCTGGCCACAGACCTGAGAGCCCCGGTCAGCTTGCCTCCGGCAGCTAATTCGGCTATGGATGGCTTTGCCCTGGCTACCGACAGCAGTGTCGGTGCCCCCGCTGACAGCCGGTTCAAGCTGCGTGGAGAGGCGCTGGCCGGGCAGCCCTGGCAGGGTAAGCTGGCGCCCGGCGAAGCGATCAGAATCATGACCGGTGCCGTAGTGCCAGCCGGAGCCAACACGGTAGTCATGCAGGAAAACACCCATCTCGATCAAGACCTGCTGACGCTGACCCATGACTGCCCGCCCGCCAACAATATTCGCCCGACCGGAGACGACATTCAGGCCGGAGAGACGGTATTCAAGGCCGGCCGACGGCTCCAGGTCGCTGATCTGGCGCTGCTGGGCGCACTCGGCTTCAGCGAGGTGCCGGTTATCCGGTCATTGCGCGTGGCTCTTCTGGCAACCGGTGATGAACTGCGCAGTGCCGGCGAGACCCTGCAGCCGGGAGATATCTATGAAAGCAACCGATTGGCCGTGTCGCTGCTGGTGCGCCATGAACCCATTGAGCTCACCGATCTGGGCATAGTGCGTGATGACCCGGACTCCCTGCGTAGGGTTATGCAGAGCGCCATGACCCATCACGACGTGGTGGTGTCAACGGGTGGGGTCTCGGTCGGGGCCGCTGACTACACACGGGATATTCTGCAGGAGCTGGGTGACATCGACTTCTGGAAAGTGGCCATGAAGCCGGGCAAACCGGTGGCGTTCGGCAGGTTGGGTGGCGGCTGGTTCTTTGGCCTGCCGGGGAATCCGGTATCGGCGCTGGTAACCGCTCACCAACTGCTGATACCCGCGCTGCAGAGCCTGGCCGGGCAGTCCGTGCACCCTCCGCTGACCCTGACGGCAGAGGCAGCGGAAGCCTTTCGCAAGAAACCCGGTCGACTGGATTTCCAGCGCGCCTGGCTGTTACAGCAGCAGGACAGTTCGGGCCGATGGGTGCATCACGTTCGCCCGGCACCCGGGCAGGGGTCGCACATGCTGTGGTCGCTCAGTCAGGCCAATGCCTATTGTGTGCTGCCTGCGGAGGCCGGGGATGTGGCGCCGGGCGACCCGGTCACGGTGGTGCCATTTGACGGGGCTTTGCGGGTGTAGGCATGCGCGGCCAAGGCCGGCGCCTACAGATGTTCCTCAACTGCTTTCGGTCACCTGCGGCAGTATGCCCTGAAGTACCTGTTCGCTCTGCGCCTCTTCGAGATAGGATTCGTTCAGAGAAATCGCCTGATGCAGCGACTGAATGGCTTCTTCGGTGCGCTCCATCATGGCGTAGGCGCAGGCCAGTTGATAATAGGCGTGGGCGTAGTCCCGGTCGGCACCCAGCGCCAGCTGACAAAGATTGATCGCCCACTGCGGCTCATTCAGATCCAGCACGGCATCAGCCTTGTAGGTCAGCGCCTCGGCATCACGAGGCCGGATGGCCAGGATCTGGTCATAGATCGAAATACGCGTCGGTATGCTGCGCTCCTGACTGGCGCGCAGCCACAGCGCATGAATTTCGTTGGTGCGCTCGATCTCGTCCGCATTCACCTCGATCTGGTGACTGGTCTTCGCCAGATCCTGCTCCAGATCGGCCAGTCGCTGCTCATACTGCTGGATCACCTGGCCAATCTCCGACTTGGCCTGCTTGCGCACGGACAACCGGATATCGCGCAATGATTTCCATCCGGCGATAATCAGCACAGACGACGCGGCGGCGATAAGGTAGAAGAAATAGGTCACCGTGTCCGTGGTATAGGACATGGCCCGATCCATGGTACTCAACTGACGGTCGGTCAACTGCTCGGTCATACGCACCTGAGTCTGGGCAAGCTCCATGCGCAGGCTGCGGATTTCATCCATCAGATAGCGCTCGATAAAGGGCGAATACAGGGGTTCGTCCAATTGCTCGACCTGGCGGCGGAGTGCCCGCTCTTCTTCCGGAGACTGATACAGGCTGCTGTCGAGCTCAAGCCCGGTACCCGGCTCAAAACCCTGCCCTGAAACGAGACTGGCCGCCCCGAAGGCGGCCAGCAACAGACTTGCGGACAGAATGATTCCTGTCAGGCTGCGCATATGGCGTACTCATGATTATGTGGTTCGATAAGAGCTCCATGGAGTGCCTTGACGGACTCCACGTACTTATCTTCTTCCACAATAATCTGAATGTCCACCTGTCGCATGCCCTGGTGAATGGCCAGTACATTGATTTGCCGGTCAGCCAGAGATTGAACCGTCTTGGCCAGCAAGCCGGTAACCTCCATATCACTGCCGATAGCTGACACAACGGCCACTTTCTTCGACGTGATCTGCGCCGAAGGAATCCGCTCATTGAAGTTTTCAGCCACCTTCTTGGCGGTCTTCAGACTGCAATCCACATAGGCGGTCAGGGTGTTGGCGTTGGAGTCCCGACCCAGTACCCGCAATTTGAAGCGCTTGATCATGTCCTGCAGACGCTCTTCATAGCGCGACCGCTCACCTACCATGTCCTGATCGAAGATCTGGATGGCCAGCAGGTGCGGCTGCCCGGCAATTATTTCCACGCGTGGTGTTTCGCTGGTGTAGTCACGGGTGATCAGGGTGCCCGTATGCTCTGGCTCGAAGGTATTCTTGACGCGTAACGGAATATCCCGCTGTCGCATCCCCTTGGCTGCCTTGGGGTGAATGGCTTCCATACCCAGATTGCTGAGCTGGTCTGCTACGTCATAGTTGGTACGACCGATCGGCACCACTTTGCCATCGCCAACCACTTTCGGGTCGGCACTGCTCAGGTGATACTCCTTATGGATGATGGCTTCATCGACATCGAGTTCGCAGGCAATGGTGGCAAAGGTTATTTCGCTGTAGCCCCGGTCAAAGGTGCGCATCAGACCTTCGGTGCAGTGCGCATAACCCGTGACAATGGGCAGCTCACTGTCGACCTGTATGTCGCGAAAGGCGTCGCTGATCCGCTCGACAAGGTTGAGCTCGCGCTCATCCCGCCAGCCGGTCAGGTCGACAAAGCGGGCGTTGATGCCTTCCAGTTGCAGCAACTGGGTCATGTTGTAGGCACTGTGTGCCTCACCCAGTGACGCCAGCAACTCACGCACCGTCAACAGGTGCTCATCAAGCCGAAAATGCCCGTAGCTGCAAAGGCGCTGCAGATCAAGCAAACAGCTGCGCACACCCTCTACCCGCTCGCGCACGAACTGGTCAGCTTGCTGCAACAGCGGGGTGTCTTCAAACAGCTTGGCGTTGATCTCGCACAAGTGCTGGCTGACTCGAGTCAGGGCATCGCCCCAGGCCCAGTCGGAGTCATCGTTGGCAAACAGCTCGTAGACACCCGGCTCGCCGGTTTTCTTGTGTTCGAGCAGCAGATTGGTCACGCCACCATAGGCCGATACCACAAACACGCGATTGTAGAGGCGCGCAGGATCATACTTGATGATATTGTCGCGCACTCTCTCGAACTCGCTCATCGAGGTGCCGCCGATCTTCTCTACGCTGAGTCGGCTGGTAACCGACTCGCTGTTATTATCCTGTTGGGCAGACTCTTCTTCACTCATTGCACTCACTCCTCCGTGCATCAACCGCCGTCTTTGCGGCCATTGATGCCTGTCTGTTCTCACTGACCATGATAGCTCAAATTGATGACCGGTCAGTGACGGGTCGCCAGAATTACCATTCACTGGCAAAAATCAAAGAGGCTACTTGCGTAGCCCCTCTTGAACCTGCCCTGACCGTATCACAGTCAGCCTGATCTGCTTGCCGGTTCAGGCCGCAGATCTGTCGCTAGCGGTCAGGTTCTGCTCGGCAATGGCGGCCTGCAGAATATCCAGACCCCGGTCAAGCTCTTCCTGCGTAATAATGAGCGGCGCCAGACACTTGACCACTTCATCTTCCGGGCCACTGGTTTCGATGATCAGGCCCTTCTCGAAACACCGGGCCGTGATGGCGGAGGCAATGTCGCCGTTCGGGCACTGCAGGCCGGACATCATACCGCGGCCTTTCAGGAACAGCGGCGTGCCCTTGGCCATGGCTTCCAGACGAGTGCGCAGGTGCTTGCCTTTGGCCTGTACCGACTCGGCGAACTTGAGGTCACCCCAGTAATGCTCCAGAGCGGCCCGGGCAGTGATAAACGCATGGTTGTTGCCGCGGAAGGTACCGTTGTGCTCACCCGGTTCGAACTTGTCCAGTTCAGGGCGAATCAAGGTCACCGCGAACGGCAGGCCATAGCCACTGAGTGACTTGGACAGGGTAATGATGTCGGGCTCGATACCACTGGACTCGAAGCAGAAGAAGGTACCGGTGCGTCCGCAACCTGCCTGAATGGCATCGGCAATCAGCAGAATATCGTGCTTGCGACAGATGCTCTCGAGGCGCACCAGCCATTCGTCAGAGGCGGCGTTCAAACCACCTTCACCCTGTACCACTTCGACAATGACAGCGGCAGGCAGGTCAAGACCCGAGCTGTTGTCATTCAGCATCTTCTCGAACAGTGCCAGACCGTCCACACCTTCCATATAGTTTTCAAAGGGCAGGCGGAACACGCCATCCAGCGGCATGCCTGCACCCTGACGGTGGTGCTGATTGCCCGTAGCGGCCAGCGCACCCATCGACACACCGTGGAAACCATTAGTGAACGACACAATAGTATGGCGGCCGGTTACCTTGCGGGCCAGCTTGAGGGCTGCCTCGACGGCGTTGGTGCCAGTAGGCCCGGGGAACATCACCACGTGGTTCAGACCACGGGGTTCCAGAATGACCCGCTGAAAGGTTTCCAGAAAGCGGGCCTTGGCATCGGTGTGGAAGTCCAGGCCGTGGGTCACACCGTCACTTTCGATGTATTCCAGCAGGGCCTTCTTGAGCACGGGGTTATTGTGACCGTAGTTCAGGGTTCCGGCGCCAGCCAGGAAATCCAGGTACTCTTTCCCGTCTACGTCGGTCATCACTGAACCGCGTGCTGTCTTGAATATGGACGGCACGCTCCGGCAATAAGACCGGACATTGGATTCAACGTCTTTAAAGATTCCCATGGTATTTTCCTCCTGGCCTATTTGAATGGGCCGATTGTGTATAGGTACTCGGTATCGTGCTGTCCGGCAAAATGGACTTCACGAGTGAAAAAGGGTTCGTTGGTGATGCCGGTTGAACGACGCTCGGCCAACTTGGTGAAGACCCGCTTTGACGCTTCATTGTCGTCAGTGATGGTGGTCTGCAACTGGGTGACAGCAGAGCAGGCCGGCAGCGCCAGCGCCTGGTGGATCATTCGCTGCGCCAGGTTCTGGCCACGAGCCGCAGCGGCGACGGCAATCTGCCACAGAAAATAGGTGTCGGGCTGACGGGGCAGAATATAGCCAGAGACAAATCCGACCAGCTCATCATCCATCCACGCGGCCACACAGGTGTCACCAAAATGACTGCATTGCAACAGGTTGCAGTAGCGGGAATTCGTGTCCAGCGGTGGGCAGTTGGCGATCAGATCCGATACAAGCGGACCGTCTTCAGGATTCGGGGTACGCAGCGTTATCTGTTTGTCCATGAATAAATTTGGGCAGTTCTTCTGCTTCAGTTAGGGCAAACAGTTTAGCGCCCAATCATTTCATGTCAAACGATTTCAGTTCATCACTAAGGTAATTGAGAGGAATCTTGAGTCTCTGAAATCAGCCATGAAAACGTGAAATGCGCCTGTAATGCCCATATTACGGGGCTTAAATAAAAGAACAGGCCATAGGCAGACAAGACTCAGAAGCCAAAACTCCATAGAACACTAAGCAATTGCAAACTCTGTTCATTTCGAGTACAAATAATTAGACGTGATACGAGTTGCGCCACGCCGAGGAGATCTCATGAACGAAGAAAAGCACCGCGAGGTCATCGCATCCATCCGCCGCATCATTCGGGCGACCGATGTGCATTCCCGGCAACTGGTGAAGTATTCCGGCATGACTTCGGCACAGATTCTGATCATGCATGCCATCGGTTCGGAGCGTTTTCACAACACGTCGAAGATTGCCGAAGAGGTGGCCCTGAGCCCGGCTACGGTAACCAACATCGTTGAGCGGCTTGAGCACCGCAATTACATCGAGCGCCAGCGCGACGAGCGGGACAAGCGGAAAGTGAACCTTTGGCTCACCGACAAGGGACGGGAAGTGCTGAACAACGCGCCGACCCTGCTCCAGCAGAGTTTTGTCGAGCGCTTTGATCGGCTGGAATCATGGGAGCAGAACATGATTGTGGCGGCACTGCAGCGCGTTGCCGGCCTGATGAATGCGGAAGGCCTGGATGCATCGCCGGTACTGGATGTGGGCATCCTTGCCCGTCACGATTGACCACTCGGGACACTAGGGCTGCAGGCGGTTGATTGTCCAGCTTCCCAATTCGAGTGTGTACACCAGCCGGTCGTGCAAACGGCTGCGGCGACCCTGCCAGAACTCCAGGCGCTCCGGCACCACACGAAAGCCTCCCCAATGTTCCGGTAACGGCACGGGCTGGTCTTCCGGAAATCTTGCTTCGGCTTCCGCAAACTGCTTTTCCAGACTGCTTCGTGACTCAATAGGCTGACTTTGTCGGGATGCCCAAGCGGCAACCTGAGAGCCCCGGGGCCGCGACTGGAAATAAGCCTGCGCCTCTTTGGCCGGCACCTGCTCTGCCTCACCGTAGACAATGACCTGCCGCTCTATGGGGTGCCAGGGAAAGTGCAGGCACACTTTAGGATTGGCCTGCAGTTCCCGCGCCTTGCGGCTTTGCAGGTTGGTATAAAACACAAAGCCCTGCTCATCCGCATGCTTCAGCAACACCATCCGCTGACTGGGCCAGCCGCCCTCACCGACTGTGGCCACCACCATGGCCGAGGCGTCCGGGCTGAAGCCCGCCTCCCGGGCGTCGGCGAACCAGGCGTCAAACTGGCGAAACGGCGATGCATCCAGATCCTTGATATCAAGCTCACCCTGGGAATACTCCCGGCGCATGTCATGCAGGTCCATAAATTCTGTTCTCCGATTGGGCTGATAAACGCTTAGCAGTACGCGACTGAGCCACAAGCCGGTTCAGTGCGTACCCGATGTTAACTTGCACAGCACAGGAACGGCACCATGCATTGGTTGATTGTCGGTGGCGGCGCCATCGGTACGGCTCTTGGTCGGACATTGTCCGAGCAGGGAGACAGCGCAGATCTGGTCTCGACCTCGGACCAGAACGGGCTGCCTGACGGAGTGACACATCAGCAGCTCGACAGCTGGGAATGGGCCAACGTGCATCAGTGCATCAGTGACCTCAATCAGTTGCCGGACCGGGTGGTGATCACCTGCGGCCTGCTGTGGCAGGGCGAGCAGCAGCCGGAAAAGCGGCTGGAAGACCTCACCCCGGAACACCTCATCAACAGCCTGAACGCCAATACCCTGGCACCCATGGCAGTCCTGCAGGCCCTCACTCGGCGCCTGCAACGCCAGTCAAGGCTGCAGGCTCTGGTGCTGACTGCCAAGGTGGGCAGTATCAGCGACAACCGGCTGGGAGGGTGGTACAGCTATCGCGCCACCAAGGCTGCGACCAACATGCTGATCAGAACCACTGCGATCGAATGGGCGCGCCGCTTTCCCGACTGTGCCGTTGGCGCCTATCACCCGGGCACCACGATCAGTGACCTGTCGAGCCCCTTCCAGGCGCGAGTGCCGGAGGGCCAGCTCAAATCGGCAGCAGATGCCGCGCAGTGCCTCTGTGCCACCATGAGCAAGGTATCACCCGCTACGACCGGCCAGTTCTGGAACTGGGACGGCTCAACCCTGCCCTGGTAGACAGACAGGACACTAGCGAGCCTAATCCTGCCCCTCGGGCATGGTGGAAGAGTGGTGCTCGATAATCTGCCAGCGCGTGCCGTCATGCCGATAGGCGAAGGTGAAGCGGGCTCTGACATCGGCGCCGGTGGCACCCATGTGAAACAGATAGACGCCCGAGTGCAGCGCTATATCACCGTGCAGGCGCACATGGCTTTCCTGCACTGTGCCCTGAGGCTGCAGGCCGAGAAATTCGGAAAAATAGTCCCTGATGCCCTCGTGATCGGTTCGCACCCGGTTGGACACCGTGGGCAGCAGCACCGCATCCGGCGCATACAGGGCGACAACATTGTCCGGATCCAGGGTGGCCAGCGCCCGATTCCAGTCGTCAAACAGTGCTCTGATTTCCTCGTGATTGGTACTCAACAATATCTGCTCACTCTTGCTGGTTTATCGAATTCTTTTCCCAGCGTTGTGCTCTGTCGACATCACTTCCGCGTGCCTCCAGCCAACGCTCTCCCTCTGCGGTTATTTCCTTCTTCCAGAAAGGTGCCCGGGTTTTGAGGGCGTCCATTATAAAGTCTGTGGCAGCGAACGCATCCCCTCTGTGCGGACTGGTCGTGCCTACCCAGACAATCTGGTCGCCGGGTTCCAGCCGGCCCACCCGGTGAATCAGGCTGATCCGACCGAGTTGCCAGCGGCCCCTGGCCTCCGCCACCAGAGCCTGCAGGCTTTTCTCGGTCATGCCTGGATAGTGCTCCAGCTCCATCGCGGCAACCGGGTCACCCAGGTTGAGGTCGCGCATTCGGCCCACAAAGGAAACCACCGCACCATCGCCTGTATTGCCGGATACCAGCCAGTCGTACTCGGCGGCAAAAGAAAAATCGGCGGTCTGCACCAGAATGCGGTCGGTCATGGCTCAGCCTCCTGTGACCGGAGGGAAAAAAGCCACTTCATCGCCCGGCTGCACAGGCGCCGTGGAGGACGCCATCTCCTGATTGACCGCCACCAGCAGATCTGACGTCAGTGCCTGCCAATCAGCGCCCCGGGCACGCAGTGCCGCGCGCAGGTCGGCTACCGTAGCGGTCTTGGGCCAGGCCAGTTGCACCTGGGGCTCGGGCAGCGCCTCACGCAGGCGGGCGAAAAAGAGTACCTTGACGGTCTGTTCACTCATAATGCCGACTCCGCAGTCCAGTGCCCGCTCTTGCCGCCTTGCTTTTCCAGCACCCGGATGTTTTCGATGACCATGCCGGGGTCAACGGCCTTGCACATATCAAACAGCGTCAGCGCGGCCACGGAGACTGCCGTGAGCGCTTCCATTTCCACCCCGGTCTGGCCACTCAGGCGACACAGGCTCAGCACTTCAACGCCGCTGTTCTCATCATCCAGTGTGAAATCAACCTGCACCTTGGACAAGGCCAGCGGATGACACAGGGGTATCAGGTCCCAGGTGCGCTTGGCCGCCTGAATGCCGGCGATCCGCGCCACCGACAGCACATCACCCTTCTTGTGACCGCCGTCGGCTATCAGTTTCAGCGTTGCCGGCTGCATGCGCACGAAGCCGGCCGCGCGCGCTTCACGGTGTGTCACTGCCTTGGCGGACACGTCGACCATGCTGGCCTCGCCAGCGCTGTTCAGGTGGGTCAGTTTGCTCATCAGGCACTACCTCCCGAGTGGCCGGCTGCTCTGACATGAGGTGCAAAGTTGCAGGGACGGCTGCGGCTGTCCAGTTGCGCCTGCAGAATGCCTTCCCAGGCCAGACGGCAGGCACCGGTTGAGCCGGGCAGGCAGAAAATGAGGGTTCGATTGGACAAGCCGGCCAGCGCTCGACTCTGTACCGTGGCCGTACCGATATCAGCCAGAGAGAGATGACGGAACAACTCGCCGAAGCCATCCACAGTCTTGTCAAACAGCACACTCAGAGCTTCCGGCGTCGAGTCGCGGCCCGTAAGGCCGGTGCCACCGGTGACCAGCACCACCTGGATCTCCGGGTCAGCGATCCATTGCGCCACCACAGCGCGCAACTGGTAGACATCGTCGCGCACCAGATTGCGGGTGGCGAGCCGGTGCCCGGCAGTCTGCAGGCTGTCCACCAGATAGTCACCCGAGGTGTCGTTGTCTGCAGTGCGCGTGTCTGACACGGTCAGCACGGCAACGTTCAGCGGTTCAAATTCGGAAGAGGCGTGATTGCTCATGATGGGGTCTCGTTCTGTTCGGATTCAGCAGGGATGATCTGACGCAGGTCATCCGGTGTATTGGCATTGCTCAGGGCCTGCGCATCACCCTGCAGCCAGGTCACGTCGGCACCCAGGTCCTGCAGCAGCCCCCTGACGGAGCGATGTGCGGGGTCCTGCGACTCAAGGCGCGCTTGCAGCAGGGCCAGACAGTCCGGGTTGCCGGTCAGCAGCAACGGAAACAGGCTGTTGCGGTAGGCGGCATGAGCGGTCGATGTCTGCAGCAAGGCACCCAGATGCTCCACTGGCACGCGCGGCATATCGACCGGCAGAAACAGGCAGCGCTCTCCCGGACTGGCGGTCATGATCGTGGCCATGCCCGCCAGCGGCCCAGGCTGATCGGGCAGCAGGTCGGGCTGACCGTCCGGGCCACTGACACAGACCTCGCTGCAGACCTGCAGCAGCCGATGCCGGGCATGGTCCAGCCAGGTGATATCGCCAGCGGGCGTCGGCCAGCGCAGGGTCTGCTTGGGCTGGCCCATGCGCCGGGACTGACCGCCGGCCAGAATGACTCCACAGACGGCACTCATGCTCAGCCACCCAGCATCGACAGGTCGCGGGTAATGCCGGTATCGCGCTCATGCAGCCCGTGAGTGGCCTTCTTGTCGCCCAGAGAACTGCGTATGACCGCCGCCAGTTCATCGGCCTGCTCGTCATGCTGCAACCAGGGCCTGAGGTCATAGCCGTGATCGCCAAACAGGCAAAGGTGCAGTTTGCCCTGGGCGGACACCCGCAACCGGTTGCAGGTAGTGCAGAAATCAGGACTGTAGGGCATGATCAGCCCGATGCGACCGGCATAATCGGGGTGCCAGAATTCCTGGGCGGGCCCGGCATCGCGCCGCTTCACGACCGGCTGCCAGCCTTCGAGCAACAATTGCTGCTTCACCTGACTGAGGGGCACATGGTGGCGCTCATAAAAGCCCGGGTCAGCACCGGTTTCCATCACCTCGATAAAGCGCATGGTGATCGGCATGTCTCTGAGCCAGTGCAAAAAGCTGCCCAGATGGTCGTTCACGCCGCGCATATAGACGGCATTGACCTTGACGGTCAGACCGGCCTCAAGCGCACAGTCGAGTCCGCGCAGCACCTCCTGCAGCCGGTCATGGCCGGTTATGGCCTGAAACTGGGCCGGGTCCAAAGAGTCGATGCTGACATTGAGCTGATCAAGCCCGGCAGCCGCCCAGCCGGCGGCCCGTTCGGGCAACCGATAGCCATTGCTGGTCAGCGCCACCCGCTCGATATCGGGTGTGGCGCGCGCATCGGCGATGATGGCGTCGAGATCCTTGCGGATGGTGGGCTCACCACCGGTCAGGCGAATCTTGCGGGTGCCGTGCTCGGCGAAAACACGCATTACCCGCCGCAGTTCATCGCGGCGCATGAACGCGCTGGCGCTCGGCCCCGAATACCCGTTGGGCAGGCAATAGGTACAGCGGAAATTGCAGATTTCCGTAATTGACAGGCGCAGGTAATAAAACCGACGCCCGAACTGGTCAGCAAACATCTGGTTAACCCCTTTCCAAATACCGGGAGGCACAGACGTTTCCATACTGTACCCTGCCGCCAGCACGTTGACTGGCGAGGCCCAGGACCCATCTGCAGGTGACGTGTCACCGCAGTGCAGGCATCAAGGGCTCGGAGTTCAAGTTTTCAGTTTCCATCCTACGGCTGAAGCGTAAAATAGCAATACAAAACGGGGGCGTAAGCCCACCGATTACACACTATTTGATCTGAATCTATCAGGAGAGTCTGGTCTGTGAGCGCAGAATCCTTTGGCACCCTCGACACGGGTGACGACAATATTGTTGAAGTCACCGAACAAACCTTCATGCAGGACATCGTGGAGCAGTCCAGTCGCAAACCGGTTCTGATCGATTTCTGGGCCGACTGGTGTGGCCCCTGCCAGAATCTGATGCCAGTACTGGAGGGGCTGGCGCGCGCGCAGCCAGACCGCTTTGTGCTGGCCAAAGTCAACGCCGACGCGGAACAGGGACTGACGGCCCAGTTTGGCGTGCGCAGCCTGCCCACCGTGGTACTGGTGAGGGATGGCGCGCTGGCCGGTCACTTCACCGGCGCCAAGAGCCAGTCCGAAGTGGAAGCCTTTCTCGACGAGCACCTGGGCCCTTATGCCGCGGACACGGCCGAAGCAGAAGAGGCTCCGGAACCGCCGGTGCACAATGAAGAACTGGCCCTGCTGGAAGCCAGCTATGCCGCCGACCCGGGCCCGGCCAGCGCCCATGCTCTGGCCATGGCGTTGGCGGAAGCCGGCCAGTTCGAACGGGCCTTCGAACTGCTGTTGGACCTGCTGCGGCAAGATCTCGGCTGGAACAACAATCAGGGTCGGCAGGACATGCAGCGCCTGTTTGGCGAGTGCCCTGACAAGGCGCTGGTTGCCCGCTTTCAGCGCCGACTGATGACGTTGCTCTATTGAATCCGGCAGCTAAACCGATAATACCGGTGCAAAATGTTGAGTCGCTTCCTTGCACTCTCCATGGCTGAACTATACTTCAGCGATGGGGGTGCATCATGTCGCAGTCAACAAGTTCCGCACCAGAATTGATCGATGCGTTGCCGGTGGGCGTCCTGCAGGTCGCTCCGGACGGCCGCATTGTGAGCATCAATCAATGGGTTCGTCGGCTGCTGCCCGAAAAAGCCCTGGGGCAGTCTCTGAAGCTGTCCGACCTGCTGCCAGACGGGCTCTTGTCCCTGCAATCCGGGGAAAGCATCCAGTGTGTTTTCGGGGGCCTGCCCTGCCAGGCCCTGCTGACTCGCCTCGACACTTCGGCAAAAAAAAACCGGGTGATTACGCTGATTCCCCAGCGGGCACTCTGACTGCGAGCTGAGCTCAGTGCTCGCTGCGCCGCAGGATGGCAAAGTACATGGTATCGGCGTCCTGCTCCGGAAAACCGACCAACTGTTGACTGACCAGAGTGAAGTCGGGCTGGCCCTGGAGCCATTGGAAAACCTGCTCCTCGTTTTCGGCGGTCAGCCAACTGCAGGTTGCGTAGACCAGTGTACCTCCCGGTCGCACTGAGGGTGCTACCTGATTCATGATCCGGGTTTGCAACTCTGTCTGTTCGGCAATGCCCTGCTCACTCAGGCGCCAGCGAGCATCCGGATTGCGCCGCCAGGTGCCGGCGCCGGTGCAGGGTGCATCAACCAGCACACGATCGAACCCGCCCTGCCCTGCTGCTTCTGAAGGCAGTTCCAGCGGCCCGGAAGCATCCCAGGGTCGGGTCTGAATATTGAACCAGCCCGCGCGCTGCGCCCGCCGCTGCAATTCTTCCAGTTTGTAGGCCCGGATATCGGTGGCGATGAGGGTACCCCGATTGTTCATGCGACTGGCCAGAGCCTGCGTTTTCCCGCCGCCCCCGGCGCAGGCATCCCAGACCACTTCTCCGGGACGCGCCCCCACCGCCCGACTGATCTGCTGGCTGGCCCAGTCCTGAATTTCCAGACCTCCGAGACGGTAAGCTGCGCTCTGATAGATACTGCGCCCGCCCGTTGCCTGCAGCGCATCTTCGTCAGCACTCACGGTAAAGCCCAACTGCTCCAGTTCGCGCACCACTGCGCCAGCCTGCTTCGGCTTTTGCACGCGCACCCAGAGGGGCGGCCGCGTATTCTGACCCAGCAGGAACTGATTGACGATGTCTTCGCTCCAGTCACTGGCCTCGGCCCGACGGCGCAACCAGGTGTGCCAGCCGGTTCTCCACCCGTGCAGCAGCCCGCGGGTCTGTTCATTGGCCTGCCATTGGTCCCGGGCACGGTCCCAGAAGGGCTGGCGAAAAGGCAGGTCGTCCTCCAGTTCCCGCGGCGCATCGGCCGATCCAGGCAAGAGTTGCTGCAACCAGAACCAGACCGTGGCAGGGGGCAGGTGTCGCGCCGCCTGCCAGATATCGGTGCCGGCCAATTCGGCATCCCGCGCCAGCGCAAAATCCGCCATGTCACTGACCTGGCGCTGATAGCCTTCTTCCAGCAGCGTAATGGGCAGCAAAAAGCGCATGGTGGTAAACAGGGCGTCGGCGTAAAACAGCCGGTCTTGCCGACCAAACTGTTTTTGCGCCCGCAGTTGCTGACTGAGCCAGCGATCCAGTTGTGGCAACTCGGGCTCTTCACACAGGCGCTGCCACAGACGGCCGAGATGCGGATAGCGATACCCGCGGAAGTCCGGCAGAGCGGGCTGCAGATGAGACCAGTCGCTGGTCATAGGACAGTTTTCCTCAGTGTACAGGTGTTGATTTGTCACCGGTGGGCCGCCATGATGAGCCCCTCAAAAATCCAGTCAGGTCCCGCATGGTAATGGCTCAGGCAGCGCAATTAAACTCTGTTCTACAACAGCACACCTGGTATGCCCGCCTGGTACTGCTGGGCGGCGGCGCCCTGGCTCCGCTTGTTTTCGCACCCTTCAATGTCTGGCCATTGGCCTTGGCACTGCCGGTGCTGTTCTGGTGGCTGACGGCCCGTCAGGCCCCGAAAACGGCGTTCTGGCATGGCTGGTGGTTCGGTGCCGGTTTTTTCGGCACGGGCATCTCCTGGGTGTATTTCTCGATGCGGGCCGTCGAGACGCCGGTGTGGATCTCTCTGGTACTGACCATTGCTTTCTGTCTGGCCATGGCCTTCCTGTTCGCTCTGCAGGCTGGCTTGCCCGCTCTGGCCCGGCGCCGAGTCAATCTGCACTGGCTGATCTACCCGCTGCTATGGCTGGCCTTCGAGGGGCTGCGAAGTACGCTGTTCACCGGCATGCCCTGGCTGATCTGGGGCACCGTGGCCACCGATACGGTGCTGCGCGGCTGGCTGCCGATCGGAGGCGTTTTCCTGGTCAGCCTGCTGTTGCTGGTGACCGCGGCCTGCTTCTGGCAAGTGAGTCCGGCACGCAGGCTTACCCTGGCGGCACCGCTGTTGCTGATCCTGCTCACCTGGGGTGGCGGCACCCTGCTGCTCGACCGCGACTATACCGAACTGGCTCGTGAGACACCGATCACGGCAGCCGCGCTGCAAGGCAATGTACCCCAGGACATCAAATGGCAGCGCCAGCAGATACAGCGCAATCTGGACCTCTATGAGGCGCTCAATGCCGAGCACCCGGAGGCAGATCTGCTGGTGTGGCCGGAAACTGCCATAACCGCCTTTCCGGAAGAAATTCAGTCCCAACTGGAGGCACTTGAACAGCGCCTCTCCGACAATGGCCAGGGCTTGGTGGCCGGGCTGCCCCTGTGGGGCGAGGGTCGTGACTATTACAACGCCATGCGTGGTTTCGGCACCGCCAGCGGGGACTACAACAAGCAGCACCTGGTGCCTTTTGGCGAGTACCTGCCTTTGCAGGGTCTATTGCAGGGCCTGATCGCCTTTTTTGACCTGCCCATGTCGGGTTTTTCAGCCGGTGCGGCAGAACAGGCCCCGATCATCCTGAACATCGATGGCGAGGATTGGCGACTGGGCACCCTGATCTGCTACGAAGCGGCCTACCCCGGACTCTCACGCACCCAGACGCTGGATACCCACCTGCTGGTGGTGATCAGCAACGATGCCTGGTTCGGTCGCAGCCTGGCGCCGGCACAGCATCTGCAGATCACGCGCGCCCGGGCGATAGAAAACCAGCGTGACATGGTGCGGGCCACCCAGAATGGCATCTCCGCCGTGGTCAATCATCATGGCCAACTGATGGCGCGCACACCACAGTTCGAGGCAGCGACCGTTGCCGGACAATTGTTTCTGCGCACCGGTACCACACCCTACCAGCGCTGGGGAGAGGGGCTGGTCTGGTTGCTGAGCACGCTGACCCTGCTGGCCGCTCTGGTGCTGACCCTGGGACTGGTGCGCCGCTGACGAAACCATTGCCACTAGAACCGCCTGCATGGCGATTTCTCGGCGCGTGTTCCGGCAGAGTCCAGTCGAAATAGCGCCGCGACTCAGGTATCCTTGTGGGCCGAAAATCAGCGCATTCGAAACCAACCTTCCGCACCCGGCGGCGGCATGCCGCGCGGACCCGAACCGAGAGAAGTGAACCGAACCCTATGGAAGCCAATTATTCTCCCCGTGACATTGAACCCGGAGTCCAGCAGCTGTGGGCTGAGAACCAGGTGTTTCGTGCTGTCAAGGACAGCAGCCGGGAAAAGTACTATTGCATGTCCATGTTCCCCTACCCCAGCGGTCACCTGCACATGGGGCATGTGCGCAACTACACCATTTCCGATGTCATGGCGCGCTACCAGAAGATGCTGGGCAAGAATGTGCTGCATCCCATGGGGTGGGATGCGTTCGGTCTGCCGGCAGAGAACGCCGCCATCCAGAACAAGACGGCGCCGGCCAAGTGGACCTACGCCAATACCGACTATATGCGCGAGCAGCTCAAGTCGCTGGGCTTCGGTTTTGACTGGTCGCGTGAAGTCACCACCTGCAGCCCTGACTACTACCGCTGGGAGCAGTGGTTCTTCACCCGGCTGTACGAAAAGGGCCTGGTCTACAAGAAGATGGCTACCGTCAACTGGGACCCGGTCGACCAGACAGTACTCGCCAACGAACAGGTTATCGACGGACGCGGCTGGCGCTCCGGTGCGCCGGTTGAGCGCAAGGCGATTCCGCAGTGGTTCATCAAGATCACCGAATATGCCGAAGAACTGCTGAACGATCTGGACAAGCTTCCCAACTGGCCGGAACAGGTCAAGACCATGCAGCGCAATTGGATCGGGCGCTCCGAAGGCGTCGATCTGGAGTTTGGACTGGAAGACAGCGAGCGCACCCTGGCGGTTTACACCACCCGACCGGACACCCTGTTTGGTGTGACCTACATGGCCGTGGCCGCCGGTCATCCGCTGGCCGCCGAGGCCGCTGCCGGCAACCCTGAGTTGCAGGCGTTTATCGATGAATGCCAGCACTCCACCACCTCGGAAGCCGACATGGCGACCATGGAGAAGAAGGGTATGCCCCTCGGCAGGCATGCCATCCACCCGCTGACCGGTGACCGCATACCGGTCTGGATCGCCAATTTCGTGCTGATGGATTACGGCAGTGGCGCCATCATGGCGGTGCCCGGGCACGACGAGCGGGACTGGGAATTTGCCACCAAGTATGACCTGCCTATCCGGCAGGTGATTAGCCCGGCAGAAGGCAGCAAGGATACCGTCGATCTGACACAGGCGGCCTACAGTGCCAAGGGCGTGGTGATGAATTCCGGCCAGTACGATGGCATGACTTCGGAAGCTGCATTTGATGCCATCGCCCAATACCTGGAAGACGCCGGCAAGGGCAAGCGCACGGTCAATTATCGTCTGCGTGACTGGGGTGTCTCGCGGCAGCGTTACTGGGGCGCGCCGATTCCCATGTTCAACCTGCCTGATGGCGGCGAGATTCCGGTGCCGGCGCACAAGCTGCCCGTATTGCTGCCAGAAGACGTGGTCATGGACGGTGTACAGTCACCGCTCAAGGCGGACCCCGAATGGCGCAAGGACGAACTGGATGGCCAGCCCGTCGAGCGTGAGACCGATACCTTCGATACCTTCATGGAGTCGAGCTGGTATTACGCCCGCTACACCAGCCCGCAGTATGCCGACGGCATGGTAGACCCGGAGGAAGCCAACTACTGGCTGCCGGTCGATCAGTATGTCGGTGGCATCGAACACGCCATCCTGCACCTGCTGTATTCCCGCTTCTTCCACAAGTTGATGCGCGACGAAGGCATGGTCGATTGTGACGAGCCGTTCGAGAGCCTGCTTTGCCAGGGCATGGTGCTGGCCGAGAGTTACTACAAGACTGAGAATGGTGCGCCTCAGTGGATATCCCCGAAAGACGTCAAGGTCGAGCGGGACGACAAGGGTCAGGTGGTCAAGGTCAATCAGGTCAGCACCGGTGACGAATTGGTCTACGGCGGCATGACCAAGATGTCCAAGTCGAAAAACAATGGCGTGGATCCGCAAGATGCCATAGCCACCTATGGTGCCGACACGGTGCGTCTGTTCTCCATGTTCGCGGCACCCCCGGAGCAGACTCTGGAATGGATCGACTCGGGTGTTCAGGGGTCGCACAAATTCCTGCAACGCCTGTGGCGCGCGGTACATGCAGTGCAGGGCCAGAGCAAGGGTGACCCGATACCCGCAGACCTGTCAGACGAGGCGCGGGCGTTGCGCCGCAAGACCCACGAGACCATTCAGAAGGTCACCGACGACTTTGGCCGCCGGTTTACCTTCAACACGGCTATCGCGGCCATCATGGAACTGCTCAACACCCTGAACCGCTTTCCGGATGACCGGCCCCAGGAGCTGCCGGTGGTGCGGGAATCACTGGAAGCCATGGTGCTGATGCTGCAGCCAGTGGCCCCGCACATTACCCATGTGCTCTGGCAGGCTCTGGGTCACGACAGCCTGATCGTGGACCATGCCTGGCCACAGGTAGACGAGAGCGCTCTGGTGCGCGATGAAATCACCTATGTGGTGCAGGTCAATGGCAAGGTGCGCGCTCGTATCGACATGCCCGCGGATGCCGACAAGGCGACCATCGAAGCCACTGCCCAGGCAGCGGACAATGTGCGCAAGTTCACCGACGGCAAGGACGTGAAACGGGTGATCGTGGTGCCGGGCAAACTGGTCAACATTGTTGTGGCCGGCTGAGCAGGCCCACTGACGAGATGGATATTCGCCTGGAACAGCTGCGCGGTCATCTGCAGGAGCAACTGCTCCCGATCTATGTGGTGACCGGTCAGGAGCCGCTGCTGATGCAGGAGGCTCTGGACCAGTTGCGCCAGGCGGCCCGTGAACGCGACTATGGCGAGCGGCGGGTGTTCAATGCCGATGCCCAGTTTGACTGGAGCGAACTGGTGGCCGCCAATCAGGCACTGTCGCTGTTCAGTGAACGGCAGATTCTGGAAATACAGCTGGAACGCAAGCCGGACAGCTCAGGGCAGGCTGCGCTGCTTGAGTATGCCGCCTCCCCCAACCCGGACAACCTGCTGCTGCTCAGCGCGGAGCCGCTGGACACGGCGGCGCGCAAGACCAAGTGGTTTCGAACCTTCAGTGCCCAGGCGGGCGTGATCACCGCCTGGCCCGTCAGTCGGCAGGAGTTGCCGAACTGGCTGGCCCAGAGAGCTCGCCAGATGGACCTGCAACTGGATCAGGCCGCTGTGCAGTTGCTGGCGGAGCGCGTGGACGGCAATCTGCTGGCGGCGCGCCAGGAACTCGACAAGCTGGCCTTGCTGTATGCGGGAGAGTCTGTCACTGCCGAAGCCGTGCTGGAAGCGGTCGTCGACAACGCCCGCTTTACCGTTTTTGATCTGGTGGATGCCCTGCATGGGGGTGACCTGGGACGCAGTCAGCGTATTCTGGACAGCCTGCACAGCGAAGGGGTCGAGCCCTTGATCATTCAGTGGACGCTCACCCGGGAAGTCAGAACACTGCTGGCGCTGCAGGCCCGTCTGCAAGCCGGTGAAGCGCCACAGCAGGCCTGCCAGGCGTTGCGCATCTTTCGCCAGCGTCAAGGCCTGGCGCAGCAGGCGGCCCAGCGTGTCCGTCCGGCGCGCTGGCAGGGCTTGCTGACCCTGCTGCAGCGCACGGAAGCAGCGGCCAAAGGCTCGGAGACGCTCAGCCCCTGGCTGCTGCTGGGTCAGGTGGTGCTGCGCTGGACCAGTTAAGGGCCTTCCACAGACCCACGCTCAACTGTGCCGGACCACGCTGACGTCTTCCGCCTGCAGGCCCTTCTCGCTCTCTACCACACCAAAGCGCACGCGTTGCCCTTCATGCAGCGTGCGGTGGCCGCGCCCGCGAATGGACCGGAAGTGCACAAACACATCCTCTTCATTGTCACGCGTAATGAAACCAAACCCCTTGGCCCCATTGAACCATTTCACGATACCCTCTTCACGGGTGTCGACCACGGCCTCAAGGGGCAAAAACAGAACCGCTATCTGAGCCAGCACCACGACAAACCAGGTGGTGAGCAGCGCCGGCCAGAAACCCTCTGCGCCCATGACTCCGGCTTCCGGGCTACCCTGCCAGAAAGCGATACCATAAAGAATACCCAGCGCTGCCACGAGCCCGATGGCGGCGCGAATGACCAATACCAGAACCTTCATCATAAGTTGTCTCTTCAACCTCTATTCAACCTGAAAACCAATGAAAATAACCGACACAGAGGATTGTCTCCGCGGCACACTGTCGCTCTGGCTGATCTCAGGCAATTGCCCGTCGGCCGTGTTATCCTTGACAGTGCGAGTGAGCATAATGCCAAAAAGCGCACCGGGAGGGCAAACGCACGCATGAGCACCGAGTCGGAAAATGGTGTTGCAAAGCGCCTTGACGAACTGGAGGCCAGACTGACATTTCAGGATGATCTGCTGGACCAGCTCAATGCGGTTGTCGCTCATCAGGATGCTCTGCTGCGCCAGTATGAGCAGCGCCTCAGTACTCTGGATTCCAGAGTACGTCAGGTGTCCGAGCAGGTGGCGCCCGAAATCGACAATGCCCCACCCCCTCATTACTGACAGCCTGGTCCGGATGACTGAACGATGTACGCATTGCTGAAAAAACTGCTGAAGCTCTGGATCCGCTTCGACCAGAAGACCGCTGTCGAACTGCCCAGACTGGATCCCGGAAAACCGGTTATCTACGTGGTGCGCTGGCAAAGCCTGTCAGACAGCATGGCGGCTGATCTGTTTCTGGAGCACCATCGCCTGCCCAGGTTGCGCGAAGTCAGTTCCGACCGCCCCCTGGTGGCTCTGGAACTGAAACGGCGCTATCAGAGAAGGCTGCGCCGGCGTGGTGAAGCCAGCACTCTGGGCATGCTGTGCCAGCGTGTTCATGATGATGAGTCGCTGGATTATCAACTGGTGCCGGTCAATGTGTTCTGGGGCCGCGCACCCAACCGGGAAAGTTCTCTTTTTCGCGTCCTTTTTTCCGACCGCTGGACCATTCCCGGTCCGATTCGCAAGTTTTTTACCGTCCTGTTCAATGGGCGCAACACCTTTGTCGAGGTCAGTGCCCCCGTGTCTCTGCGGGAACTGCAGCAGGGCACACGCTCTGCAGAACATATCAGCCGCAAGGCACACCGGGTGCTGCGGGTGCACTTCAACCGGGTACGGCGGCGGGTGCTGGGGCCGGACCTGTCACACCGGCGCACACTACTCACGCAGATTGTTCACTCTGCGCCCGTGCGCCAGGCCATCACACAACATGCGCGCAGCCAGAAGAGCACCCTCGAGAAATCCAGACAGCAGGCCGTACACTATCTGGAAGAAATCATGGCGGACATCTCGCACCCGACCATCCGGGTGCTGGATATTTTTCTGTCCTGGCTGTGGAACCGGATCTACAACGGCGTCAGCATCAACAACATAGAGGCCATCAAGCAGGCCGCACAGCAGAACGCCATTGTCTATGTGCCCTGCCACCGATCTCACATCGATTATCTGCTGTTGTCCTACTGCCTCTATCACCAGGGCCTCAGTCTGCCGCACATTGCCGCTGGCAAGAACCTGAACATGCCAATCGTCGGGTCGATTCTGCGCCGTGGCGGGGCGTTTTTCATGCGCCGCAGCTTCAAGGGTGACAAGCTCTACACGGCAGTATTCAACGAGTATCTGTATCAGATGTTCAGCCGCGGCTTTCCGGTCGAATACTTTGTCGAGGGCGGGCGCTCGCGCACGGGTCGTATGCTGGTCCCGAAAGCGGGCATGCTGAGCATGAATGTGCGCAGCTTCCTGCGCGGCCACGAGGAAAGCCATGAACTGCCGATGAAGTTCGTACCTGTCTATATCGGTTATGAAAAGGTGTTCGAGGCCAACAGCTACCTGAAGGAGCTGCGCGGTCGCTCCAAGCAGAGCGAGTCAGTTCTGGGGTTGCTGGGCACCGTTCGGCGACTGAAAAACTATGGCACGGTCAATCTCAACTTCGGCACGCCCATCGACCTGGGCCAGTTGATCAGTGATACAGCGCCGGACTGGCGTCAGCAGGTGCAGCAGGACAGCCGGCCAGCCTGGATCAATCAGGTGGTGCATGAGCTCAGTGAACAGATTGCCAAGGGCATCAACAAGGCAGCCGCGCTCAATTCCATCAACCTGCTGGCGCTGGTTCTGTTATCCAGCCCTCGCAACGCGCAGGACCGCAACAGTCTGGTGCAGCAACTCAATATCTATTGCGACCTGCTGCGCGCCGTGCCCTACAGCGACGAGATGTCCTTTCCGCCGGGCAATCCCGATCAATGGCTGGATCATGCCATTGGCATGAAGGTGGTGGAAAAGATCGAGCAGCCGTTAGGTGACATCTATTCGCTCAACGATCATCAGGCCGTGCTGATGACCTACTACCGCAACAATATCCTGCATCTTTTTGCGGTACCGGCACTGATCTGCTGTGGTTTGCAGGTGCACGGTACTGCCAAGACACGTGAGACGCTGCGCAAGCAGTTGACACTGATCTACGGTTATGTCCGCCGGGAGCTTTTCCTGCACTGGTCACTCGAAACCGCACTGGAGAAGGCAGACGCCTACATCGACAAGCTGCTGGAACAGGGCCTGATTGTCGCCGACGGGGAAGACCTGCGCGCGACCAAGGAGCCCGAACGTCTGGTTCACTTCATGGAACTGAGTCGCCTTATGATGCCGACGCTGGAGCGCTACTATCTGACCCTGGCCACACTGGATGCCAGTGGCCAGTCGTCGTTGAGCGCCGGGCAACTGGAATCGCGGGCCCAGGAGGTGGCGCAACTGGTCTCTGTGCTGAATGGCCTGAATGCACCCGAGTTTTTTGACAAGTCCCTGTTCAAACAGTTCGTGCAGACGCTGCGCGAGAAAGAGGTGATTCACACCGACGCTGACAACAGGATCCGCTTTGACCAGCGGGTTCCGGACGGGCTGGCAGCAGCGGAATCACTGCTGAACCCGGAGCTGGTGCGCAACGTAAACTGGATTACCGGGCAGTGGCGCACCGGCGATTGAAATCGCTGGCCTATAATGGAGCCTCCTTTGTAGGCGCTGGCCTTGGCCGCGCTCCGGTGCAGAGGCGCGACCCGTCAAGGCGTCCTGCGGACGCTTATGCGTGGGCAAGCCCACGGCCTACAGATGTAGCTACCGGTAGGCCAGGGGCGTAAGCCCCACTCCGGGGCCGACAGGGCGGCTGACCTGCAGAAAACCGCAGACCTGTGATAAACTGCGCACCAGACACGACAGCGCCTCCAGAGGCGCGCCAATGGAGCTCAAACATGACTGATTCGCCTTCCGGCCGCATCGGCAGCGGTGACAAATTCCGTACCGAGCAGGGTTTTTCGGCCATCAAGAATGGCCAGAAAAAGCGCACACCGGAACCTGATGGTGTAGCGCCCGGACGCAAGCCCAAATGGCTGCGCGCCCGCATCCCCGGCGGCGAGCGCTTCGAAGCGGTCAAGCGCAATGTGAAACAGCATCGTTTGAGCACGGTTTGTGAAGAATCCCATTGCCCGAACCTGGGTGAATGCTGGAACAACGGCACCGCCACCATCATGGTCATGGGGTCGGTCTGTACGCGGGCCTGCCGTTTCTGCGCGGTCGATACCGGCAACCCGAACGGCTGGCTGGATCATGAGGAACCCGAGAACACAGCCAAGTCTGTGGAGCTCATGGGCCTGCGCTATATCGTGCTGACCTCGGTCGATCGTGATGACCTTGAAGACGGCGGCGCCGCGCACTATGCGGCCTGTGTGCAGGCCATCAAGGCGCGGACACCGGAAGTCGTTGTGGAAGCCCTGACACCTGACTTTGACGGCATCCGGAGCCATGTGGAAACCGTCGTCGACTCGGGCCTGGAAGTGTTTGCTCAGAATGTCGAGACGGTGAAACGCCTGACGCATCCGGTGCGCGACCCGCGCGCCGGCTATGAAAAGACGCTGAACGTTCTGGCGCATGCCAAACAACACCGGCCGGACGTCATCACCAAAACCAGTTTGATGCTTGGGCTGGGTGAAACCGACGAGGAAATCATGCAGACCTTCAGGGATCTGCGTGCCATTGGTGTCGACATTGTGACATTGGGACAGTATCTGCGCCCCACGGCCAACCACCTGCCGGTAGAACGCTGGGTAACGCCGGAACAGTTTGACGCCTATCGTGAGGCGGGTCTGGAGATGGGTTTCATGGAAGTGCCGTCCGGACCCATGGTGCGGTCCAGTTATCGTGCCGATCGGGTGTTCGAGAAGAATAATCTGGGTCTGGCGGAACCGGCGGCTGTGCCGGGGCAACAAGCCGATCCGTCCATCATCGCCAAATCAGCCAGTTAGCGCAGGCAAGCCAGCGCCCACAACGGAGCCCCATCTGTAGGCCAGGGGCCTTGGCCCCGCTCAAGCACAGGCAAGTCGATACGTCGAACCGCAGCGCCCATAACGTAGGCTCATTTGTAAGCCAGCGGCCTTGGCCGCGCTCAGGGGGCCACAAGCCCCTTCAGAAATGGCGAATGTCGCCGTGCCCCAGGCGCTGCGTAAAACTGCTCAGCCAGGCCTCGCCGACCGACTCGACACTGATCTCGGCATCCGTGAAGCTCTTGAGATGGGTAACGGCCAGCCCCTGGTAACCGCAGGGATTGATGCGCTGAAACGGCGCCAGATCCATGTCGACGTTCAATGCCAGCCCGTGGTATGAGAAGCCGCGACGAATGCGCAGCCCCAGCGAGGCGATCTTGGCCTCTTCTCCCTGCTCGGTTTCCACATACACACCGGGTGCATCCGACTTGGGATAGGCGCTGACACCATACTGTGCCAGCACATCCACCACCGAATGCTCCAGATGATTGACCAGATCGCGCACACCCAGACCAAGGCGGCGGATATCCAGCAGCACGTAGGCGACCAGTTGCCCTGGTCCGTGGTAGGTCACCTGGCCGCCGCGATCCACCTGCACCACCGGAATATCGCCCGGCATCAGCAGGTGCTCAGCCTTGCCCGCCTGCCCCTGTGTGAATACCGGTGGGTGCTCCAGCAACCAGATTTCATCGGCTGAATCCGCACTGCGCTTGTTGGTGTAGGCCTTCATCTGTTCGAAGGTGGGCTCATAGGCCACTGCCCCGAGATGTCTGACCTGCAGCGTTGGTGCGTCTTCCTGTTGCATCAAAGTACCATGCGCACGAAGTCCAGCTTTCTGAGTTCGCTGTTCAGTTGCTGAAGCTGCGCTTCATGCTCCGCGGTAATGAAAATGGTCAGTGAGACAAAACGGCCATTGCGGCTCGGTGATTCGCGCATCGAGTCGCTGAACTCTACCGACAGATCCTGCAGCACAGAGACCACACACTGCCGAAAAGCCGGATCCGCATCACCGACCACCTTGATCGGATAGTCGCGACTGGGGAATTCTATTTCAGGTCGGTTTTGCTGCGTCATGATCCGCTCGTTAACTGAATAGTCCGATAAAGAAGAGGATGATACGGTCCCAAATCCGCTTGAACAGACTGCCCTGCTCAACGGCCGACAGAGCGACCAGGTCGCGCTCGACCAGCAGGTCATCACCGCGCGTCACGCGGATCTGTCCGAGCACATCGCCGACCGCCACTGGCGCTTCCAGTTGGGCGTTGATGTCAAAGGCCGTGCGCACTGTATCGCCGGAGCCTTTGGGGATGGTGATGTAGAGGTCGTCCGCCAGGCCCAGCGAAACGGTATCACTCTGACCGGCCCAGATACGGGACTCTTCCAATTCCCGCTCGCCTTGATGCAACAGCACGCTCTCGAAGTAGCGGAAACCGTAACCGAGCATTTTCTGGGTCTCCTGGAGGCGCGCCTGTTCACTGGCAGTCCCCATGACCACGGTGATCAGCCGCATGTCATCTTCGACGGCAGAGGCCACCAAGCTGTAGCCCGGGTCAGCGGTATAACCGGTTTTCAAGCCGTCGACGGAAGGGTTCTGCCAGAGCAGTCGGTTCCGGTTGGACTGGGTAATATCGGCGTAGGTGAATTCGCGCTCACTGTACCAGCCATAAAACTGGGGATGGTCCTGAATAACGCGCCGCGCCAGCTCCGCCATATCACGCGCTGACGTATAGCCCGGGGGCAAACCGGTCATGGATTCCGGCAACCCGGTCGAATTGCCGAACCAGGTATTGGTCAGCCCCATCTGGTTGCCATACTGATTCATGATCTCGGCAAAGTTTTCCTCGCTGCCGGCGAGATGTTCTGCGATGGCAATGGAGGCGTCGTTACCCGACTGAATCACGATACCGCGCATCAGATCTTCAACGGTGACTTCCGAGTCCACCAGAACAAACATCTTTGAGCCACCGGTGCGCCAGGCCCGCTCGGACACCCTGACCCGATCATCCAGGCTGAGACGACCGGCAGTCAGTTCCACCTCAGCCACATAGGAGGTCATCATCTTGCTCAGGCTGGCGGGCGGGTGCTGGTCGTCCGCATTCCCTTCTATCAGAATCTCGCCACTGTTAGCATCGATCATGATGTAAGACTTGGCCGCGATCGTCGGCGCCGCCGGCACGATCATGCCCTGAGCCATTGCTGTGGAGCAGAGTGACAATGCGACAAGCGCAGCAGTAAAGGTTCTGATCATCTTTCCGTGGAATCCGTCAGGTTGAGGGTCTTTCATTGAATTGTCCGGCGACACGACCTGTGGTCGCGGCTCGGTGAGTATTCTAAGCAATACGGGCCTGCAGGGGCACCCCTGCGCGTGAATCAGGGCCGGATCAGCAATGGTTTGTCATTTCCTTTACTCTGCCACTCTGTCTGCAAGGTTTCTGCACGAGCCCCGGTCAGAGGGCCGACCCGCACACGATGGAAGTCATTGCCCGATTCAACCACTACGTCTTCGTTCAGCTCTCGCGCCAGGGCATCACGAAACTGGTCTGCGGCAGAGCGTTCACGATAGGCACCGAACTGCAGCCAGAAATCAGAGCGTTCTGCAGTCGGGCTGCCACCTGACCCGGGCGTCAAGGCTTCAACACGAACCCGCGCCACGCCCTGCTCGGCAAAACCGAGCCGAATCGCTGCGGCATAAGACATATCGATGATTCTGTTGTCGTGAAACGGCCCCCGATCATTGACCCGGGCCACTACCTCCCGGCCGTTCTCCAGGTTGGTTACCCTGACGAAGGTGGGCAGTGGCAAGGTGGTGTGCGCCGCTGACAGCTTGTACATGTCATAGGTTTCACCGTTGGACGTGGTGTGGCCATGAAACTTTTCGCCGTACCAGGAGGCATAGCCTTCTTCGACATAGCCATCAGCCGAGTCCATGATGACATAGCGCTGGCCAAACAGGGTGTAGTCGGAGTTGCCGCCCCGGCTGCGCGGCTCATGCAGGATCTCAATATCTTCGATGTCCGACTCACTGATCTGAGTGGACGGGCCACGATCCTGGCTCAGCGCGTAGCGCCCGGCATTGGGGCCCGGATCCTGGGTCTCCAGAGCAGAGTAGCCAGCACATCCGGTTAGCAGAAGCAGCATTGCAGCCACTCCGGAAAACAACCCTCGTTTCATCGCCTCAGAATTCCCGACTCAGTTGATACACCGCCATGGCGTAGCTGACGCTGTGATTGTATCGGGTTATAACATAAAAATTCTGAAAACCGTACCAGAACTCGGCACCATTATCGCCTTCGAGGCGCAGCGTGCTGACCATCCGCTCATCTTCCATCGGTCGCACCGGTGACCAGCCGGACTGGCGGCTCTCGGCCAGCGTCATATGCGGCTGGCGTCGGTTGTTGGCCACAATGTCTTCAAAACCGTTGCCTTCCACATGCGCCCGCATGGCCACCGGCCCACCGGTTTCCCAGCGATGCTCGGCCAGATAATTGGCCACACTGCCGATGGCGTCTTCCGGGTTGTTCCAGATATCCCTGCGGCCATCATTGTTGAAATCTATCGCATAGGCGAGATAGCTGCTGGGCATGAATTGCGGCATACCCATGGCGCCGGCATAGGACCCGGTCAATTCGAGGGGGTCGACGCCTTCTTCAGTCACCAGGCGGAAGAAGGCTTTGAGCTCCCGCTGAAAATAGTCACTGCGCGCACTATCCCCAAAGGCGGTGGTACCGATGGCATTCATCACCGGATGATTGCCCGTGATACGACCATAGCGGGTTTCCACACCGATGATGGCGGTGACAATTCGCGGGTCAACACCCAGCTCGTCTTCCACTCGGGCCAGGGTGTCCGCATGTTCTTCCATGAAGTCGCGGCCGCGCTCAACACTCAAGTCGTTGACAAAGATGGGCCGATAATCTGCCCAGGTCGAGGTGCGCTCCCGTGGCGCGGCGATGTTGGTGCGGGTGCTTTCAAGAAATTCACCCTGGCTCAACCAGGCGCGAATCTGCTCCGCATCCAGCCCTTCTTCAGCCAGCTCCAGAACCATGGCTTCGGCTCGCGGGTCGACCAGAAATCCGGTGTCTGCGCTTGCCTGCGTGCCCAATAGCAGGCCAACGCCCACTGCCAATCCCGCTGTCCACTGCTTCATTGCGCACCCCTCGCTGGTAAGGTCGTTGTCGCTGTTATAATTTCTTGTGTGTGGCCACCGACATGATGATGCCGAACGCGGCCAACAGGGTTACCACTGATGTCCCTCCATAGCTGATCAGCGGCAGCGGAACGCCAACCACTGGCAATATGCCGGAAACCATCCCTACATTGACGAATACGTAGACAAAGAAGGTCAGGGTCAATCCACCGGCCAACAGCCTGCCGAAAGTATCCCGCCCGTTGATTGCTATAATCAAGCCGCGCGCGGCAATAGCGAGGTAAAGACACAGTAAGACCACCAGCCCGATAAACCCGAATTCTTCGCCCATGACCGCAACAATGAAGTCGGTATGGCTTTCAGGCAGGAAATTGAGCTGCGATTGCGTGCCCATCAAGTAGCCCTTGCCTTCCCAGCCACCCGAGCCGATCGCCGTCTGCGACTGAATGATGTTCCAGCCAGACCCCAGAGGGTCTTTTTCAGGGTCAAACAGAGTGAGAATGCGCTGTTTCTGATACTCGCGCAGAACCAGCAACCAGAGCGCGGGGAAAGCCGCCACTGCCAGCAAAAGCCCGCCACCGATATACCACCAGCTCATGCCGGCCAGAAACACCACAAACAGGCCACTGGCAATGATCAGCAGGGCTGTTCCGAGATCCGGCTGCTGAACCACCAGAAACGCCGGAATCAGGCACATCACCAGACACACTATGACCTGCCAGAGGTTGGGCGGCAGCTCGCGTCGGGTCAGATACCAGGCCAGCATGGCCGGTGCGCCAAGTTTCATGATCTCGGCAGGCTGAAACATGAACACGCCTCTGATACCCAGCCAGCGCGTAGCCCCCATGGCACCAGTACCGACAAACAGCACCATGATCACGAACACCAGGCCTACCACATAAACCGGCAGACTCCAGAAGCGGATGGTTCTCGGGTCCAGTTGTGCCAGCACAAGAAGCGCGACAAAACCAATGCCAAGCCGGGCAGCCTGGCGCTGCACGTAGTACATTTCGCCAGAAGCGCTGTACAGGGCCACCAGCCCAATGGCCGACAGGGCCGCGATCATCAGCAACAGCGGCACATCCAGATGCAGTCGTTTGGCCCAACCGGAGGTTGGCACCGACAACGCAAGCGCATCAAGCCGCAGGCTCACTGCTGGCCACCAGACTGCGCCAGGGGCGCTTCGAGCAGGTACTGATCGAACATGCGGCGGGCAATCGGCCCAGCCACCCGGCCACCACTGGCACCATTCTCAACCAGCACGGCGACGGCGATTCGGGGATTGTCACGCGGCGCATAGCCGACAAACCAGGCGTGGTCCCGCATGCGCTCGTCCACTTCATCGGAATCATGGTCTTCAAAGTTCTCGATGCTGAACACCTGTGCCGTCCCGGTCTTGCCGACAATCTGGTAATCAATGCCTTGGGCCAGCGATCGGGCCGTGCCTCGGGGACCATGCACCACGCCGACAAGCGCCTCTTCCATACGTTGCCAGTGGTTCGGATTCGACAGCGCCACATCTGGCGGGGGTTCGGGCAGAGCTTCCAGCAGGCTGTCGTCGGAACTGTCTTTCAGCAGCCTGGGTGTAAACCATTCGCCATGCCGTCCCATCACTGCCGTGGCTATGGCCATCTGCATGGGGGTTGTCAGCATGAAGCCCTGCCCGATCCCGAGGTTGACCGTATCGCCGGCATACCAGGAATAACCATGGCGTTCCCGCTTCCATTCCCGGGTCGGGTTGATGCCTCGAGCCGGGTTGTGCACATCCGCCGTGGTGATTCGACCCAGACCGAACTGGTCAAGCATGTCGTGCAGACCTTCAAGTCTTGTGTTGTAGGCCATGTGGTAGAAGAAGGTGTTGCTGCTTTCCTGGATGGCCTGCGCCATGCCGATTTTGGCGCCCCGGCCCTCCGGCCGAATGCGCCAGGTCCAGTCATAGAAAATACGGTCGTCATTCGGCAACTGGAAAAATCCGGGGTCTTCAATCCGCTGATCCCACGAGGTACTGCCGACTTCAAGCCCCGCGAAGCCCAGAAACGGCTTGATGGTCGAAGCAGGGGCATATTGGCCTCGGGTGGCGCGATTCAGGAAAGGCAGGTCGATATCACTCTGCATGGCGGCATAATCCGCCGAGTTGAATCCGACCACAAACTGATTGGCATCAAAGCTGGGACTGCTGACCATGGCCACGATGCCGCCCGTTTCCAGGTCAATGGCCACGGCACCGCCGCGACGCCCATCGAAAGCGTCGTAGGTCGCTTTCTGCAGATCGATGTCCAGATAGAGCTGCAGATCGGCCCCGGGTTCCGGCAGCGTCTGATCCAGTACACGCAGAATCTGCCCGCGGGCATTGATTTCAACGGTCTGAGAACCCGGCTTGCCCAGCAGAGCTTCTTCATAGAAACGTTCGACACCGGACTTGCCGACATACTCGGTGCCCACATAGAGCCGGTTATCCAGGCTGCGACGCTCGGCGCTGTTGATCCGCCCGACATACCCCAGCGCATGCGCAAAAATCTCCCCGTGCGGGTAGCTGCGCATCAGATTGGCTTCGACTTCGACGCCATCCAGAAAATAACGGTTGGTTGCCAGGCGCGCGATTTCTTCTTCATTGAGGCCATTTTTCAGCGGCACCGGAGAAAAAGGCCGGCGCGGACGCTGGCGCTGCTGATGGAAGCGCTGGATGTCATCTTCCGAGAGGTCGACCAGATCCGTGAGCTGTTCCAGCGTGGCATCGAGATCGATCACGCGTTCCAGAACCAGGCTGAGCCGGTGATTGGGCAGGTTCTCCGCCAGCAGGCGGCCCTGACTGTCATAGATCAGGCCTCGATTGGGCGGCAGGGCCTGCAGAGAGATACGGTTGTTGTTGGAACGGGCAACATGGACATCATGAGTGACCACCTGCAGATAGAACAGGCGGGCAGCGAGCAGAACACAGAGCAACGCAATCAGGGAAAACGCCAGCAGGGTCCGGCGGAATACCAGCACCTGCTCTCGCGCATAATCCTGAAAACGTTCAATAGACATGGGTTCAGTCGGTTCTCATACTTGTCACTTGTGGTAAGGATGTCCCTGCAACACCGTCCATGCCCGGTACAACTGCTCGGTTAGCAGGATACGAACCAGAGGGTGCGGCAGCGTCAGGGCCGACAGAGACCACCGCTGTGCGGCCTGCTGTCTTACCCTGTCGTCTACACCATCCGGCCCGCCAATTACCAGCGATACATCTCGGCCTTGCAACTGCCAGGCCTGCACATGGTGTGCCAGTGTGGGCGTGTCCCACGCCTTTCCGGTCACATCCAGTAACACCATATGCCAATCTGAGCGGACTGACTGCAGCAGACGATCCGATTCTTCCGCCATCACCGCAAGCGGGTTTACGTTCCGGCTACGCTTGCCCAGCGGCAATGTGACCCAGTCGGGCTGCAGTTCTCGGGGCAGTCGACGGCTGTATTCCTCCACGCCGGCTTCCACCCACGCCGGCATCTTGCCGGCCACGCTGTGGATACGCAGTTTCATGCCTCAGCCTGATGGCCCCTGGCGAGCTGCATCCGAGGCCTCTGCCTGGCTGGGCGAGGCGCCTGACCAGAGCTGCTCCAGATCATAGAAAGCCCGGGTTTCCGGCAGCATGACATGCACAATCACATCACCATAATCAATCAGCACCCAGTCTGATCCGGGGCTGCCTTCGCGCCCCAGCGGTTCGATGCCGGCACCTGACATGGCCTCGTCAACGCGATCCACCAGCGCCTGCAGATGACGGTTGGAGGTGCCTGAGCCCACCAGCATGAGATCAGCAATGGTGGTCTTGTCTCTCACGTCCAGAACCGTCAGGTTCTGTACTTTCACATCTTCCAGCGCGGCTGTAATGATGGCCTGCATCTGCTCTGTCTTCATTCCACCTCTAATGACGGATATAACCGTTCCTGTTTGATATAGTCTAGTACTCTTCCCGGCACCGTGTCTGCCAGGCTTGCATGCCCGTCCCGAATGTCGGAACTGGCACAGGCCAGCGCCCGCCCTGACAACTCCATGGCTCGGCCACAGGCCTCCTGAGCCAAGGTGCCGCCGTCTCGAGATGACAGCCAGCGCCCGGTAAAGTGCTGCCGCACAGCGGCGGGTAATGCCTCTTCACAGCCAGGTCGCGGCAAAACCAGTATGTGGGCCACGTCGGTCAACTGCTGCCAGCGGGACCAGGTCGGCAACCCCGCCAGTGAATCACTGCCCAGCGCGAACACCAGCGATTTCTTCGGCCCCAGTTCCTGGCGCCAGGCGATCAGTGTATCCAGAGTATAGCAGGGTGCACGGGCATGAATTTCGCGCTGATCGATGCGTACACCGTGCCAGGGCTGCAGCAGGGCCCGCAACATGCCGAGTCTTGCCTCGGGCGAGGCGGTAGCCTTGTCTTTGTGCACGGGTTGCCAGCACGGCAGCAGGTGCACTCTGGCGTCCGGCAGGCGCGCCATCATCAATTCGACAAAGCGCTCGTGCCCCTTGTGGGGAGGATCAAAGGTGCCACCGTATAGAATGTCCATCAGGCTCGCGTGTGGCCATCACCAAACACAACATACTTCTGACTGGTCAGCCCGACCAGCCCGACCGGGCCGCGCGCATGAATCTTGTCGGTGGAAATGCCGATTTCCGCACCCAGACCATATTCGGCGCCGTCGGCAAAGGCGGTAGATGCATTGACCATCACCGAACTGGAGTCCACCTCGGTCAGAAAGCGGCGCGCCAGGGTGAAGTTCTCGGTGACAATGGCGTCGGTATGCTGGGAGCCATAGTGATTGATATGGGCAATGGCCTCATCCGCATCACTGACGATACGCACCGCCAGCACTGGGGCCAGATACTCGGTGGTCCAGTCTTCCGGCGTCGCCGGCAGGCAGTCCGGCAGCAGCGCCCGCGTGCGTTCGCAGCCGCGCAGTTCAACACCTTTTTCTTTGAACATGGGCGCCAGCGTGGTCAGCACCTCGGTGGCCTCGGCATGCACCAACAGGGTCTCCATTGCATTGCACACGCCATAGCGCCGGGTCTTGGCATTGAAGGCGATGGCCACGGCCTTGGCGGCATCCGCCGCTGCGTCAACATACACATGGCAGACGCCGTCCAGATGCTTGATCACCGGTACTCGCGCGTCGCTGGCGATGCGCTCGATCAGCCCCTTGCCACCGCGCGGCACAATCACATCTACATACTCGGGCATGGTGATCAGCGCGCCCACGGCAGCGCGATCGGTGGTTTTGATAATCTGCACCGCATCCGCCGGCAAACCAGCGACTTCAAGACCTGCCTGCACGGCCAGTGCGAGCGCCCGGTTGGAGTTGATGGCTTCCTTGCCACCGCGGAGAATCGCCGCATTGCCTGACTTGAGGCACAGTGCGGTTGCGTCAATGGTGACATTGGGTCGGGATTCGTAAATGATGCCGACAACACCCAGCGGCACCCGCATTTGACCGCGCTGAATGCCGGAGGGTAGATACTCCATGTTGTCGATCTGGCCGACCGGGTCCTGCAGGGTCGCGACCTGGCGCAGACCTTCGACCATGCCCTTGATGCCGTCCGGGGTCAGCGTCAGGCGGTCCAGCAACGCGTCTGACAAGCCGTTGGCCCGCCCTGCGCTGAGGTCCTTTTCATTGGCCGCCAACAGGCTGCCCTCGCTGGCCAGCAAGGCATCCGCGATGGCATGGAGCGCTGAATTCTTTTCCGCAGTCGTGGCGGAGCGCAACCGGGCTGACGCCTGGCGTGCCTGCTGACCCACCTGCTGCATATAGGCCGCAACATCCTGGACTGTCGATTCGGTACCTGTCTGTTCAACCTGTCTCTGTGTACCAACCACTGAAACCATCACCTTTTGCACTGGGTATAAAGTGTTCACGATTATACACCGCGCGCCTCAGGCTCGCATCCATTCATCCAGCATTCGACGCAGAACGACCAGGCGCTGCTGCTGGTCCAGTTCACTGAGCAGCGACTGCTTCTGCACCTCGGTCATGGGCAGCCAGCAACAGAGTTGGTTCAGTAACGGGCCAGGCAGTGTCTGTTCGATGTCCTGCGGTGGCAAGAGGTTGTCCAGCAGCGGGTGCTCTGCCAGTTCGGCCATCACCGCCCGCAGATCGTCAACGGGTTCATCTTCCGGCAACGGGATCGTCTCAGCCGCATGAACCGGCGCACACCAGAGGCCATCATCTTCCTGATGGGCCTGCCCAATCCAGGTCTCTGCCTCTCCTTCCACAGTGATGCCCAGCAGACCACCGCTCAAGGGTTCAAAATCGACGATGCGGCACAGGCAGCCGAGGTCATGAAAGTGCGTGGGGCCGGTGCCGGCGCGAATCACCTCCTGCCCCTTGTCGAGCAGGGTAATCACAAAGCCGGTACCGTCCCGACTGGACTCCGACACCATGCGCAGATAACGGGGCTCGAATATGCGCAACGGCAACCGGCAGCCCGGAAACAGTGGTTGTGACAACGGAAATAGTGGCGTGTAAGACACTCGGTTATTCCTGCTTCGACTTGATGACATTGGTGCAGCCCAGGTAACTAGCCCATTAGCATAGTCAGTCAAAGGGCATTATAGGAGGCGCTTTTCGCAGTCGCATCTATTCCCAGTGAAGCTGCTTCATGTACACTGCGCTACTCAGGCTTCAGGCAAACAGGATGACATCAATGCGGCCGGATGCAAAAGCAGTGGCACCCGTATCATTGAACCTGAAAGGCAGCATGACCGCACACGCGTTGCTTCAGGTGCCCGCCGAGGCAGACCTGCAGTCTGCCTGTCAGGCACTGACCACCCTGCTGGCCGAAGACGGGCCGGCCCTGCAACACACTCCCTGCATACTGGCATTTCCGGAACGCGATCACCTGCCCGACTGGCTGGGCGACTGGGTTGAGCAGCTGCGGGCCGCAGACCTGGTGCCTTTCGCAGTGCAGTGTGGCACGGAGGAAGACCAGCAACTGACACACAGCCTGGGGTTGGCCGACATGCCGGTTCCCGAGCCCTCGTTTCGCCGCCCTCGCCCGGCCCATCAGGCCAGGATGGCGGCGCAGGTGCCACCCATGGTGGTGCGCCAACAGGTCCGTTCAGGCCAGCAGATCTATGCTCAGGGCGGCGACCTGGTGATCATGGCGTCGGTCAGTGCCGGTGCCGAAGTGATGGCAGACGGCCACATTCACATTCATGGTGACCTGCGCGGCCGAGCACTCGCCGGCGTCAAGGGGCATCAGGAGGCGCGCATCTACTGCCGGCGCCTGGATGGCGAACTGGTCGCCATCGCCGGGGTCTACATGATGCAGGAACAGTTTCCGGAGCAGCGGGACCAGGTGGAAGTCAGTCTGGAGAACGACCAACTGGCGATTACCGGCAGCACAGCGCGTTGAAAAACAGCAAAAGGGCCCGACAGTCGGGCCAATCATCAGGAGAAACAGCATTGACCAGAATTATCGTGGTGACCTCCGGCAAGGGAGGCGTCGGCAAAACCACCACCAGTGCCGCGATCAGCATGGGCCTGGCCAAGGCCGGCCACAAGACCGTTGTCATCGATTTTGATATCGGCCTGCGCAACCTGGATATCGTCATGGATTGCGAGCGCCGGGTGGTGTTCGATTTCGTCAATGTCATTCAGGGCGATGCGCGGCTGAACCAGGCACTGATTCGCGACAAGCGGTGCGACAATCTGTCCATACTCCCCGCTTCCCAGACCCGCGACAAGGAGGCCCTGACCCGGGAAGGTGTTGCCGCCGTGCTTGAGGAACTGAGCAAGGATCATGAATACATCATTTGTGACTCGCCGGCCGGCATTGAAGGCGGCGCCATGATGGCGATGTATTTTGCCGATGAGGCCATCGTGGTAACCAACCCGGAGGTCTCCTCGGTGCGCGATTCGGATCGCATCATCGGCCTGCTGCAGAGCAAGAGCCGACGCGCCGAGAACAACGAACCACCGATTCAGGAACATCTGCTGATCAGCCGTTATGACCCGGAACGGGTCGGACGCGGCGACATGCTCAGCATTGAGGATGTCGAGGAGATTCTCGCCAGCCCCCTGATTGGCGTGATCCCGGAAAGCGAAGCAGTGCTGCGCTCCTCCAATCAGGGGGTCCCGGTCATTCTGGATGAAGACAGCCACGCCGGGCAGGCTTATGCCGACGTGGTGGCCCGATTGCGTGGGGAAGACCGCCCGATGCGCTTTACTGAACTGGAACGCAAGAACATCCTGCGCCGGATGTTTGGAGGTTGAGCATGGCTCTGTTCGATTTTTTCAAGGACAAGAATACCGGCGGCACCGCGACCGCCGCCAAGGAACGCCTGAAGGTCATCGTTGCCCATGAGCGGATGCAGCGCAACCAGCCGGATTACCTGCCGGCCATGCAGCAGGAGATCCTGCAGGTGATCCGCAAGTATATTCCGGTGGAATATGACGACGTGAATATTCAGATTGAGCAGGAGGGGCAGGTGTCCGTCCTCGAGTTGAACGTGACGCTGCCGCAGTAGAACAGACCAACATGCTTCGGGCCGCCTGAAGACGGGGAGTACTGACCGCAGACACGCAAAAAACGTCATCCCTGACAGCTCGACTCCGCACAT